>NZ_JBHZAG010000037.1:0-81109 GCF_042754125.1 Amycolatopsis sp. NPDC059235 | reverse complement strand
GAAGCCGAGTTCTACCTGCACGCGGTCACCGGCCGCGGGCTGCCGGACTCGATGACCACCGGCACCGGCGCCCAGGGCGGAGTCACCGGCGGCCGGGCAGTGCGGTTCGAAACGAAAGCCGCCCGCCAGTACGCCCACGAAATCGCCGGCGACGAGAAAGCGCACGTCGCGTTTCTGCGCGGTGCGCTGGGCTCCGCGGCCGTGAGCCGGCCGCAGATCGACCTGCAATCCAGTTTCACCGCCGCCGCGCAAGCCGCGGGACTCGTGAAAAAGGGGCACACCTTCGACGCGTTCGCCTGCGAAGAGAATTTCCTGCTGGCCGCGTTCCTGTTCGAAGACGTCGGGGTGACCGCGTACAAAGGCGCGGCGCCGTTGATCAGCAACAAGACCTACCTCGAAGCCGCCGCCGGCATCCTCGCCGTCGAGGCCTACCACGCCGGCAACATCCGCACCGCACTCTACGAACGCGGGGGCGGCCTGTTCGGCATGAACTCGCGCGAAGCCACGGTCAAACTCTCCGACGCTCGCGACAGCCTGGACGGTCCGACCGACGACGACCAAGGCGTCATCGACGACCGCGGCAACGCCAACATCGTGCCCGCCGACGCCAACGGCATCGCCTACAGCCGCAGCCCCGGGCAGGTCCTCAACATCGTCTACCTGACCAACAAGGCCGCCACCTCCGGCGGCTTCTTCCCCAAGGGCGTCAACGGAACCGTGAACACCAGCGCGGCGCACTGACCGTGTCGCCGCGGTGCCGGGCCGCCGCCAGCGGTCCGGCACCCGCGTGTTCAACGCTTGAGGGCGGTACGGCCAGGCGAACGGGGAAACGGCACCCGACCTGGCATTCGCGGGCGTCTATCCGACGCGGGACGTCGCGCGGCTGGTGAACCGGAACTCGATCGCGACCGGAATGTCGTTCAGCTCCAACGCTTCCTCGAGCCGCGGCAGGCTCTCTTCGGTGACACGCCTGCGGATTTCGCCGAGGTCGACGTCCTGCTCGCACGTGACGATCAACGCCAGAGACGGCGTCTCCCTGGTCCCGGCAAGGGACGCGCTCGCCTTGCGCACTCCGGGATACCCGCGCAGCTCCTCGGCGAAGGGAGCCACCGCGTCGTCCGCGCGCAACTCGGTGCGTCCGAAGGCGGGATCAGTCTCGAACCGCCACACCCCCGTGCGCGGCCGGTGCGCGAGCTGAGCCAGCAGCCAGCGCAAAGCGAGCAGCCCCACCACGACCGCCGCCGCGGCGATCGCATAGAACACCCAGGCGGGCGGCTCCCCGGTGCCCGGCACGAGCGGCGCCCCGGGATCGACGACCCGCAGCACGCGGAAGTGGGTGGCCAGCCCGAAGCCGCCCGCGGCGAGCAGCACGAGACCGATCACCGCGAGCAGGAACCGGTTGAGCGCGGCCGGGCGATTCATGACACCTCCCTGGCAGCACGGACCCGCACCGACACCGCGGGCCGTCGGGCCGGTGCGATGCGGTCGAGCCGCGACTCGACGGCAGTACGGACCGCGTCCGGCAGCCCGTCCGTCCGGGTGCGCGCGGTTTTCACCCGCACCTTGACCTTGCGCAGGCCGGTCGAGAGCCGGGCTCGCTCGACACCGTCCACGCCCGCCGCGGCCGCCCGCAACGCGGACCGGTAGCCCACGGTGGCGGCACCGGAATCCGGGTCTCCCGTCAACGGGAGGATCCGGCGTTTGCCCGGCAAGAGCGCGGCCCACAGCAGCACCAGCCCGACGAGCGCTACCGCACCCGAAATAAGCGCTGGGACGAGATCAGTCCACTGCGCGTTGCGGACGGCCGTGGCGACCGCGCGATAGTCCAGCCACGGCCGGTTCCCGGTCAGCCGCTGAAACACCGCCACGGCTGCCAGTACGCACCCGGCCAGCAGCACACCGGCGGTCAAACTCGCCGGAAGAGACCGGCGGGTTCGGCGTTTCACTCCACCCTCCTCTGCTCAGCGGCCTCGGCGTGCAAAGCCGTCACTGTGATGCCGACGCGCCGGACCGGCATCCCGGTCAACTCCTCCACCCGCCCGCGCAGATGGCCGTGCACCCGTTCGGTCGTCGCGCCGACCGGGGCCGGGTACTCCAGCGAGATCCGCACGTCCAGCTCCACCTCCCCGCCCGCGATCCGGACCGACGTTTTCGCCGACCGGTCCAGCGCTTCCCCGCCGAGGCTGATCCCGAGCGTCCGCCCGGCGGCCCCGCCGACCCGCTCGATCTCGCCCGCCGCACGGGCGGCCAACCGCTCGACGGCGTGCTCGCTGATCGTCAGGCTGCCCCGTTCCCCCGCTGCGACAGCCACGGCTCACCCCCGATCGCGGCCGGTGAGCTGCGACAGATCGAGCTTGCCGTCCAGCAGGCGCCCGACCAACAGCCCCACCGCCCCCAGCACCAGGACCAGCAAGAACGCGCCGAAGCCGCCGATCGCGGCAGCGAGGCCCAGCGCCAGACCGGTGATCAGGCCCAATCCCGTTGCGTTCACGACACCGTCTCCTTCCTGTTCTCCGACTCGGTTCCCGCCGCAGCCGGCACTTCGACGTCGGCGATCAGCACGTGCACCGGCCGCCCGGGCGACGCGACGACAGCACGTACCGCGGCCGCCACCTCACCCGCCGAGAACGGAGCCCAGACCGTCACGCCGACGGTCACGTCCGCCTCGGTCACCCGCACTCCACTCACCCGGCCGCCCGCACCAAGCGTCGCGACCCGGCCGAACTGGCCGCTGTGCAGCTCCGCCACCTCCGGCAGCTCGCGCACGGCAGCGACGATCCGGGTTGCCTCCTCAAGCGGGTTCATCGCGCCCAACCGTCCGCCCCGAGCACTCGGTCCAGCCGAACCGCCCGACATCACCGGCAACCGCACCGAAGCACCGACCCGGTCGGCCCTCGACCGCGCTCACTGCACCCGGCCGCTGTCGCCGGACGCGTCCTCCTCGTCGTCCGACGGCAGACGCAGGTCGCCCACGTTGATGTTCACCTCCACCACCTCCAGCCCCGTCATCCCCTCCACCGCGCCGATCACGTTCCGCCGGATCGAGCGCGCGACGTCCGCGATCGACACTCCGTACTCCACCACGATCTGCAGGTCCACCGCGGCCTGCTTCTCCCCCACCTCGACCGAAACACCCTGCCCGGCCGACGCCGTCGCACCCGGGATGCGTTCCCGCAGCGCGGAAAACGCCCGCGCCGCGCCGCCGCCAAGGTCGTAGACCCCGGGGATCTCGCGCGTCGCCAGCCCGGCGATCTTCTGCACCACCACGTCCGCGACCGTGGTCGTCCCCTGCGAACTGGTCAGCGGACCCGCGTTGACCCGCTCCACGTCCTGGGACTTGGCCGCCGCGTCAGTCGTCGAAGCCATCGAAACTCCTCCGGTCGTTTCCCGTTCTTTCAGTTCATCGGTTCGACCCGCCGGCCACGCGAAACTCACTCCCCGAACGAGTGGCGACGATCACATAACCGGGTGAGTGACGATTTCGGATCCGCGCTGTCGGCCTGCCTGGCGCGTTTTTCGTACCGTCCGCGAAACGTGAACGTTTTCCGCACCGCTGCTCAGGCTTGGCTTGCCGCTGAATATCTTGCCCGTGTGCATCGTGCTCGCGAGCGCCGGACCCTGCCGCAATCATCGCGGAACAAGGCCCCGGATTCCCTCCGCTCAAGAACGAACACACTTCAGTCCTTTGTGGACTTACGACGGCGTCCGACCGAACCCAGCATCGCGGGCGATCGCGTCGACCGTGCCCACTGCCGACTGACCGAGCGCGGCAGAGACCGCCCGCCGTTGCGTCGGTGCCGAGCACACCGTCACTCGCGCCTTCAGCACGCCAAGACATTCCGGCGCTGGTTCCGCACACCAGATCGGGGGACCTGACAGCAACGGCGGCTTCACGGCTCTGATTTCGCGTACCGGCGCGGGCCGGCCGGCACCACGAGCCTGGAGTGAGCAAGCTGTGGCACCGGCCAGCGGGACGCTGCCGCTGTCGCGTCCCCCGACGGCGAATGTCACGCGCCTCGCCGTCAGTCTTTGGTGGCAGAACGGGTTTCGCGTTCGTACCGCGAGGCACGGCCGCCGCGGTTCCGGATGATCGGCGGAGCCGCGGCGGCCGTTGTTCCGGACTTCCCGCAAGGCAGGGTGGAAGCCCGGAGCCGGGTGCTATTTGTTGGTGCCGGGGGTAAGGACCTTGTCGATCACGAAGACGGTCGCGTTCTTGGTCGGGATGTTGCCGCACAGGATCTTCGCGCCGTTGACCGTCATGTTGTCGCCGGAGCCTTCGATCTTGATCGGCCCGCCCGCCGTGTTCAGGGAGGTCACGTCGCCCGCGGAAGCGAGACCCTTCGCGTCGTAACGCTTGCCCAGCACGTGGTACTGCAGAATCGGCGCCAGCTGGGTCGGGTTCTTCGCCAGCTCATTGAACTTCGCGTCACCCAGCGCGGCGAACGCGGAGTCTGCGGGCGCGAACACCGTGATCGCCTGCTGGCTGTTCAAGGTGTCGACCAGGTTCGTCGCCTTCACCGCGGCGACCAGCTTGGTCAGCAGCGGGTTCGTCGACGCAGCACTCGCCACCGGCTGCGGACCCATCGAATCCAGCGAACCAGGAGCACTGCCCTGCGGCAGCTTCGAACACGCCGGGCCGAACACATCGGCGTTGGTGGTCATGCCGTCACCAGAGGAAGCGCTGCTGGACATCGGCGCGGACATCGAACTCGACATCGGCGCCGGCGCACTGCTGGAACTGCCACTGCCGGACGAGGTGCCGTTGCCACTGCACGCGGTCAAGGTAAGCGCGGCTGCCGCGGTAAGGCCGACACCCGCAACGCGGAACTTGTTCACGATGATTCACTCCTAGTCGAGCGGCGATAGCAGTCCGTCGAACTGCCTGATGCCGGTCATTCGGCGCGGACGGCGGAGCGGATGGGTCGCCGGAACGGAAAACCCGATCAGGTGAACGACTTGGTCGCCCGGCCCGCACGGGGACCGCTCCGGCCACGGAATCTCGAGCGACGGCCAATCGCCGGCCCGGGCCGGCGATTGGCCGAGGGGACGACAAACAGACGGGCTCGCCACAGACAAGCGACGCGGACACAGCCGACGACGCATCCAAATGTCGCGAAAATCCCATCACGGGCACGAACGCGGAAACCACCGGCCGATCCGCAGGACTGGCCTGGCCGGAACGCTCTCCGGCAGCACGGCAACGCCGCGTTGCCGGCCGAAACAGGAGAGAACGGAGGTCCATTGTCCTGAACACATACGCCAGCCGGAAAATCCTCTGATCCGGAAACCTCGGACCGCCCGATCCGTGTGGCCTGGCGGGCAGGCGCGCTTTCGAGTGTCCTCGCTCGCGCCGCGGCGCGTGCCCCCGGGCATTCTGCCGCTGGCTGATCTAGCTCAGCGCCCCTTGCCTCGCGGTGGGAAACGGTGCGATCGACCTGACCCCGGTGGGGCTCAAGGGATTTCGCGGTGCGGATGTTCGGCACTCGTGACGCGGATCAGGCTGCTGGTCAAAGCGGGCTGCCGTCCGACGAACGGGCTGAGCCTTCCGGAGAGCGCCACCCTCGCCGCCTCCCGAAGCAGCTAGCCCAGGCTGCCCTCGAGCGCAGCGCCCAGGGTCGAGTACAGGCGGAGCACTCCGTCCAGGCCGGTGAGCTGAATCGGCCGCAAGGCACCCCTGCCCGTGGCGACGACCCGCAGTTCGGTCTGGTCCGCTGTGTCGCGCTGCGCGATCACCAGCGCGCTCAGCCCGACCGACGCCAGAAATGTCACCCTCGTCAGGTCGAGCACGAAAACCCACGGCCGCACCACGACCACCTCCGCGATCGCCGCGGTGAGCCCGGGCACGGTGGTCAGGTCGACATCGCCCTCGACTCTCAGTACCGCCGCGCCGTCCCGGTCGCCGCGAATCACCCTGAACGGCGCCATCAGCGGTTCGCCCGCCGGATCCGGTGCATCGCCTGGCCGACGTGCCCCGTCCTCCTGCTGCTCGGCCATCACTGCTCCTGCGTACGACGGTACAAGTCCGGATGTCGGCTCAACCGGTCTCCATCATGCCCCTTCGCGCAACTGCCGCTTCCTCGCGGTGCAGATCCCGGCAAGTGAGGTACTCCCCGCCACCGGTGAGACGAGCCCGGCGTGGCCGTGAAGGCAGGCACGCCGGGCTCGTGGTCAAGACAGAACGGTCAGCTCTTGTTGGTGCCGGGGGTAAGCACCTTGTCGATCACGAAGACGGTCGCGTTCTTGGTCGGGATGTTGCCGCACAGGATCTTCGCCCCGTTGACCGTCATGTTGTCGCCGGAGCCTTCGATCTTGATCGGCCCGCCCGCCGTGTTCAGGGAGGTCACGTCGCCCGCGGAAGCGAGACCCTTCGCGTCGTAACGCTTGCCCAGCACGTGGTACTGCAGAATCGGCGCCAGCTGGGTCGGGTTCTTCGCCAGCTCATTGAACTTCGCGTCACCCAGCGCGGCGAACGCGGAGTCTGCGGGCGCGAACACCGTGATCGCCTGCTGGCTGTTCAAGGTGTCGACCAGGTTCGTCGCCTTCACCGCGGCGACCAGTTTCGTCAGCAGCGGGTTGGTCGAGGCCGCGCTGGCCACCGGCTGCGGACCCATCGAATCCAGCGAACCGGGCGCATTGCCCTGGGGCAGCTTGGAACAGGCCGGTCCGAAGACGTCTGCGTTGGTGGTCATGCCGTCGCCCGAGGAAGCGCTGCTGGACATCGGCGCGGACATCGAACTCGACATCGGCGCCGGCGCACTGCTGGAACTGCCGCTGCCGGAGGAGGCCTGGTCGTTGCTGCTGCACGCGGTCAGCGCGAGCGCGGCGACGGCGGTGAGACCGATTCCGGCGGTGCGAAGGGTTTTCACGAGTGTTCTCCGTTCACAATGGACTGATCCGCGCCGGCCGGTCGAACGGGGCGGTTGTACGAGGGATTCGGCGCCGCGCGCGGCCCGGATGGGTCCCGCGGGAAGAAAATTCTCAGCTCGCGATGAACGTGGTGGAGTGCCAGCCGGTCGCTCCGTTCGGCACGGTCCCGGCGCGCTGGTCGGTCTGGGTGTAGCCGGTCTTGTCGGTGGCACGGACGAATACCTGGTGGGTGCCGGGTTTCACGGCGATCTGGGTCCACCACATCCGCCAGGTGTTCAGATTGACCTCGGCCGAAAGCGTGACCGGTTGCCAGTCCCCGTTGTCGACCCGGATCTCCACCTTTTCGATGCCGTTGTGCTGCGACCACGCGATCCCGGCCAGCCGCACCGCACCGGCCGGAACCGTGGCGAATCCCTTCGGAGTATCGATCCGCGACTCGGTTTTGATCGGAGCCTGCTCGCTCCACCCGCGTTTGAGCCAATACGCCTGCCGCGCCCGCCACGTGGTCACTTCGATGTCCACGACCCATTTCGTGGCCGACACGTAGCCGTAGAGCCCGGGTGTCACGAGCCGCGCGGGAAAACCGTGTTCCAGCGGCAACGGTTCGCGGTTCATCCCGATCGCCAGCATCGCCCCTCGGCTCCGGTCGAGCGCGGCCTCGACCGGCGTGCCGGAGGTCCATCCGTCCACGCTGGTGCAGAACAGCTGCTCCGCGCCCGGCCGCACCCCGGCTTCGCCGAGCAAGTCGGCCAGGTCGACGCCGACGAAGTTCGACGTGGACACGTAGTCGCCGCCGACCTCATTGGATACGCAGGTCATGGTGATCGTGCGCTCGACGAGCGGCCGGTTCCGGATGTCGCTGTAGCTGTAGGTCCGCTCCTTGTCGACCATGCCGTGGATGCGCAGGCTCCAGTCTTCCGTGCGAACCTGCGGCACGGACAACGCCGTGTCCACCCGGTAGAAATCCGGATTCGGCGTCAGAAATGCCGGAGTGCCCAGTTTCGCGAAGTCCGCGTCGGCCGGGATCGCGGGCGCGATAGTGGCGGGCACGAGTTTCCCCACCGCCTCGCGGGATGCGGTCGCGTCGCGGGTTCCGCTGATCAGCTGCCCGGCCCCGCCGAACGCGCCGACTCCGACGACGACCCCGGCACCGCCGAGCAGGAAGGAACGGCGGGACGCGCCCGAAGAACCGCTGCCCGCCACGATGTCTTTTCTCGGAGCGATTCGGTGCAGCAGAAGGAAAACCGCCACCCCGGTCACCAGGCTGGCGAGCGGCGCCAGCAGCGCGACCGCGGAAAGATCCGGCCGTTCGTAGACAGCGAACCCGCCCACCAGGCCGAACAACGCGATGATCGCCGCCCCGATCACGGGCGAGCGGGCCGAGAGCATTCCGGCGACGGCGGCGACCGCCACCATCACCACCGCCATCCCGCTGAGCAGCACCAGCTTGTCGTGCGTGCCGAACGTCCGCACCGCGAAGTCCTTGAGCTGCACCGGGGTGAGGTCGATCGCGCCGTTGCCGACCGCGAGGTACGGAGACGCGTTGATGCTGATGAACGAAGCGACCAGATGTCCCGCGGCCAGCGCGGCGAGCAGGGCGAGCACGCCGCACAACGCCGCGGACGGCAGCCGCAGTCTCGCCGCGCCGGCTTCGGGAACTTCCACAGTGGTCATACCGGGCCTTCGGCGCCGAAGGCCCCCCGGTTTGGTGCGAACCCGGACCAAACCGCCGGAGCCTCCGCGACGAATGCCTCCTGACGCGCAGCTGATCAATGCTGTCCATAGTGGACTTTCGACGAGCAGCGCAGGAAGGGACGGCATGGCTACCGCCGACGCGCACATGCTGACCGGCGCATACGCACTCGACGCGGTGACCGGGGACGAGCGGGCGCTCTTCGAACAGCACCTGCTGGTGTGCGAGACCTGCGCTCAGGAAGTGCGCGAGCTGCGAGAAGTCGCCACCCGGATGGGCATCGCGGCGGCCGTTGAGCCGGGCCCGGGGATGCGGGCCGCCGTGCTGGCCGAGGCCTCCGCCACCCGGCAAGCACTATCGCTCGAATCGGCGCCGCGGTCGCGGCGGATTCGGCTCGCGGTCGCCCTTGCCGCGGCGGCAGCCGCCGTCGCCGGTATCACCCTGAGCGAACGCACAGCCCCTGCCGTACCGGTCGCCGTCGGATCGGCCGACGTCCGCCGCGCCCCGGACGCGATCACCCTCACGAACCGCAGTGCCGGGGGCACGGTCACCGCCGTCGTTTCCCGGTCGATGGCGAAGCTCTCCTTGGCGCTCGACGGCATGTCTGCGCTCGACGCCCGGCACGCCTACCAGGTCTGGCTGATCGGGCCCGGCGGAGTGCATTCGGCCGGGCTGCTCCGCCCCGGTTCCGGACCGGCCTCGCTCGTCGGCACGCTGCCACCGGATGCCGACCGGGTCGGGGTCACGGTCGAACCGGCCAGCGGGTCTTCCCGCCCGACCACCGCGAGCGTCGCCCGGCTCGATCTCACTTGAGGCCTGCGCGACGGTTTGCACCGCCGACGCCCGGGTAGCCTCATGCCGGAGCCGGAGCAGGCGGGTGGAGGAACCACGATGACGGCCGGAACGCACACCCCGCACGACGCACACCTGCGCGCGTTGCCCCCTTGGCTCAGCGGGGATCCTTCGTTCGGGGAACGGATGATTTCGCTGGGTTACCGGGTTGCCTGCAACCTGGGCTCGTCGTCGCGCGTGCGGAAACGGGTGTGGCGGCGGGTCACCGCCGAGCTCGCGGTCTCCGACACCGCGGGACCGGATCACGGACGCCCGGCGCGAGACCGGATTCTGGCCTCTCTGCACGCTGAATTCCCCTCCCGCGGCCGGACGGCGATGCTGGAGTCCGCGGTCCGGGACGCGGTCCTGCTCGACGAACTAGCCCTCCTGCCGCCCCGGCAGCGCTTCGCTCTCTGGGCGACGGCGGTGGAGCACCGGAGCGTCGCCGACGTCGCTCGCACGACCGGCTGGACGCCGATGCAGGTCGCCCGGCTGCTTCGGACCGGGTTGCGGACCGTCGGCTCTCACTCCCCGGAGTGAGTCCTTCCGGCCCGCTCGCTGGAAGGGACTGCGGCGGACAGAACGCACCATGACTCGGCCAGGCATCCCGGCCGATACCGACCGGCGAGGAGCGAGGATCCATTCTTCGGTGTGGCCGGAACGGGGTCCGGTCCCGGCCACGGCAAAGCAGCCAGGACAGGTTCCGTGCCCTGGCCGCCAGGCGGGGCTGCTCGCGATCGGGGATCGCCCCAGCACCCATATTCTGGCTTCCCGCATGGCTGATTCGCTCACCGCCGAGCCACGATTCGGGAATGGACGCTGCACGCTTCGTCCGGTCGTCACCAGCGCACCGACACCGCTGACTGGCAAAGACCGGCCGCAAAACGAGTGGCATCCACCGAAACCGTGACCGTGCACTGCGTATCGCACGGCATCCGCTCCAACGGAGGTTGACGCCTGCGGTGGCGCGACCGAAGCGCGGAGTCGTAGTTCGGTTCCGCTGTCCGGACGCAACGCGCGGCCGGTGCAGGCGGCCGAACCGGACTTGACCCGGTGCGGCCTCTTGGCTGCCTGCTGCCGGGGATACGCGAAGAACCTCGTGCGGATTCCTTTGACGCTCGCCCACCACGTCCAGCGGTCTAACGGTCGGCACCCAGGCCGGCGGACACGCTCAGCGCTTGGGCTATCGGGACGCCGACCTCGCGTTTGGCTAGGTAGAAGTTGGCGTTGTGCGGGTGGGCGCCGTTGTCGACGGTGTAGGTGGTTTCGAGGACTCCGCCGATCCCGGGGAATCGCCGCTGAAGGTCGAGGTCGACGGCTACGAGGTCGTCGCGGTCTGCGACGTTGACCCATCGCCGCACGAGCGGCGGCACGACCGGCGGTTGCGGACGGACGCGTTCGTAGACGATATTGCGCAGTCCGAGCGGCGATCCGAGCGTGACCAGCAACGGCAACGGGCGGCCGAGGCGATGCGCGGCTTCGAACGCGACGACCGACCCGAGCGAGTGCCCCACCAAGACTTTCGTGTCCGGTCCGATCAGCGCGGCGACGCGTGCCTGAACCTCGGCACGAAGGTCGTCGTCAGTGAGGTAGCGGCTGACCTGGACGATCGCGGCGCGCAGGAGCTTTCCCGCGACAGCCTCCCCCAGCGCGGCCATCGACCGGATGGGGCTGAGCGCGTTGAGAACGGGTCGCAGTCCGGCACCCAGCCCTTGCTCGTCGACGAGGTTGCCGCGCGCCGCGTCCAACGCGTACCGCACCCGTGCCCGGTCTGCGTCGCGGTTTCCGTGTTCGGCGACTTGTTCGGCCCATTCGACAGCGAGCGCCGCGGCGAGATCCGCGGCCTCCGGCGGGAGTTCGTCGGCCTCGCCTTGCCGGTCAGCCGTCAGGAAGAGATCGCAGCCACCAGCAGCGACCTTCAATGACAGTCGACGGCAGATTCGCGGTCGTGGCAGCTGACGGGGCCCGCCAGCGCGAACCGGGGAGAAGCCTCACAGAGGAAACCCGCCCACAGGCGGCACGCATGAACTTCGCATAGACCGCCCGCCGGTCCTGGAGATCACGCTAGTTCTGACGTGCGTCTCCCTCCACCTGCGCCTGCAGACGTGCGCAACGCAACGAAATCAGCTGACCCCAAACGGACTGACGCACGCGATCACCACAGTCAACCAGAGAGGAATCATCCGGGCTCGGGGCGACACCCGAATTCACCCGTCGCATCGACGGCCGGCCAGAGTTATCTCTTCGAATCCGGAGACGCAGCCACTCGCACGTTGCTATTTTCCCGTCATGATCCTCGCGCGCGTCATTGTCGCGGCCACACTCGTCCTGGCCGAACTGTGGAGCGTCCTGGCGATATTCGCCGTCGGTTTCGATTCCCGAAGAGGCAACCGGCGGTTGCGGTGGATCACCGGCGACGACGCGGAAACGGTCCGGGACCGGCACAGCCTAATGGCTCAGCTCTCGATGATGGGCATCGTCAACACCGTTGCCGGCGCGGCGGCCGGGCTTGGTGCATCGATGTACGCGGCCAACAACCATCTGCAGTTCACCCAATCCGTGGTGCCGATCTTCATGATCGGCATGGCCGTCCTAGCGGTCCAGGCCAGCGGGCTGGTCGTCGGGCATTGGGCGTCACGGCCACGACGGGCATGGATCACCAACCCGTTCGTCCTCGAAGCGGCTTTGCGCCAATCCTTACGCGAAGGCCCCGTGCCCGACCACACGATCGACGAGTACGAACAGATACTCGAGAAACTGCGTTCAGAGACCTCCGTTCTTTTCCTGAAAAAAGCCGATACCCTCGAAACTCTGGGCATCGCTTCTTCCGCTGCGGCGCGCGAGTGGCCTCCCTCGGGCAACCGTCCGCCGGAGGAGTGGGCGAAGCTCGTTCGGGCCGATCTCTCGCCGCGAGCAGTGTGGCGCTGGATCTGGGCCCGCCGGAAACTGGCCCTCGTCTGCCCGCTCTCGCTCGGCGTTCTGGCCTCTGCCGCTCTTGTCGGCCTGCGCGCGATCGCGGCCGACGGAGCATCCCCGGTAGCGGTCATCGCAGTCGCCGTCGTGCTCTGCGGCTGGCACGTGCTCCTGGGCTTGCTGATGCACCGAGCCGCAACCGAAGAACTCGTGCTGGCAAACCGGACCCGGGCTCGGGAAAAGCACAAAATCGACGCGTGCGCTGCGCTGATCTGCGAGCTTAAGGCTGGGTCGAAACCACGACCGAAGGCAACGGAGCAGCCACCGGCGCGAACGATCCTCTCCGTCGGCCGGTGGCACCTCCTTCGGCGATGATCCAGAGAGCTCACGCCGTCGGATACCATCACGCCGACAACCTGACGACTCACGCCCTGGACGAACTGAGTGACTGGCCGACGACGCGTCTCGGTACCGATCGGAGACGAGGCATGGCGCTGGACCACCATGCCGCCGGAACGCACGGTGCTGCTCGCCGGGCACAACGTCACGACCTTCACCCGGTTGCTGGACATCGTCCCGGCATTCGAGAACGACGCTCGCGTCCAGCTGGTGGCCACCGACCTCGAAGCCGATCCCTTCCGGCACGGACTGGCGGCCGCGTTCGAACGCGCGGGAATCATCATCGTTTCGCGGAAACAAGCCAGGAAAACGCGGTTCGATCTCGCGATCAGCGCCAGTCACCACGGGAAATTACCCGCTGCCGCGGTGCGTCGCGTGATCCTGTCTCACGGGATTGGATATACTAAGTATCCTCCGACCGGGGACCGGGGACCGGGGACCGGGGACCGGGGACCGGGGACCGGGGACCGGGGACCGGGGACCGTTCGGTCTTTCCCCGGAATGGCTGCTCGCCAAAGGCCGCCCGGTCGCCGATACGTTCGTCCTCTCTCACCCTGACCAGCTTCGCACGGTCGAAACGCTCGCTCCGGCCGCGCTGAGCGCCATGCTCGTCGCAGGCGATCCGTGCCTGGACCGCATTGTCGAGAGCCTGCCGCTGCGCGACCGGTACCGAGCCGAACTCGGCATCGGAGGACGCCGGCTGGTCGTCATCACCTCCACCTGGTCCCGGACCTCGCTGCTCGGCAAGCGGCCGGATCTCCCGCGCGAGCTCCTGTCCGAGTTGTCTCCCGATTCGTACGCCGTCGCTCTCGTGCTGCACCCGAACATCAGCCACGGCCACGGATTCGCCGCGGTCCGCCAGTGGTACGCCGACTGCCTCCGGTCCGGGATGCTCATCCTCGACGAGATAGACGGCTGGCGCGCCGGCCTGGTCGCGAGCGACGTGGTGATCGGCGACCACGGCTCGGTGACCGGATACGCGGCGGCGCTGGGCAGACCCGCCATCCTTGGTGCTTTCGACGATGTCCCGCCGGGAACGCCTATCTCGGCCCTCCGCGAACTGGCTCCTCGGCTGCCGCTTGCCGGGCCGTACGAGGGCACTATCGAAGCCGCGCTCGCCAGCCGCCTTTCCGACCGGTTCCAGCCCATCGCCCAGTTGGCGTCCGCAATGCCCGGCGAGTCTCTTTCAGTACTGCGCCGACAGTTCTACTCGCTGATGAAGCTGTCCGAACCGAGGACCGAGGTCTCCGTGACAGCCGTGGCGGCCAAGAATCTCGCAACTCGCGGCCCGGCGGCCGGGGCGCACTTCGTGTCCGGCGAAGCCGACGTCGAGGCCCGCACGGTCCAGCTGGCCCGCCGTGCCGCAGAAGTGCAGCGCACGGAGTTCGGCGGTGCCGCAGAGGTCCATGTGAACTGCTCGGTGGACTATCCGATCCGGTCCCTGCGAACGAGCGCGGCTGTGCTGAACGCGCGCCCGGGCGACGAAGGCACCGACAGCGAGCAGTGGCACGCCGCGCTATTCGCCCGGTATCCGAGCTGCGCCGTCAGCTCGCTGTCCTCCGAAGGCAAGGCCGACGTGCGGCTCCGCTCGGGACCCGCACTGACGCTTCGTGCGCCCGGAGTCGCGGGCGAGGTGCTGGCATCGATCCCCTACACATGGGCGAATGCAGGAGCGGACGCACTGGCCCGGGTCGTCGAGCTGACCCTCGACGGCCGGACTCACCGGGTGGAGATCGAACACTCAGGCTGAGCTCGGCTCTCCTCGTAGCCGGGCGGCCTGCTCCCGGAATTCCGCGGCTTCCGCCGCACGGCCTTCCGATGCCGCCAGCTGGGCCAGCGCTTCGACCGCACCGGCGGCGAGCTTGACCATCAACGACCGCTCGAACAGACCCGCCGCGCGAGACCAGTGCGCTTCGGCAGCTCGCAGGTCCGCAGCCTGAGCAGCGATGTCTCCGAGCAGCTTCTCGCACCTGGCGACGTTGGGCAGGTCTTTCTCGTGCGCGACGAAATAGTCCCGCGCTGCCGTCGCCGCCGGCCGGGCCTCGTCGAGTTGTCCCTGCTTGAACGCCACCCTTCCCTCGTGCATCGACAGCAGCGCCCTGGCCCGCAACTCGTCGTGCGAGTCGCCCATGAGCGGAACAGCGGCCAGTGCCTGCCGGAAGTAGCCGCGAGCTTCTTCCGCCCGGCCAAGACGTTCGCAGGCGAGTCCGAGCCATTCCAATGCGCTGGCGGTGCCAGGTGCGTGCCCGGATTCAGCAGCCGCGCGGGCGTGTGACAGCGATTCCTCTCCCTCGCAGAGGTCCTCGTACAGTCCGGCCAGGTCGCGATGAAGCTGCCACCGCACCGCGGGCGTGTTGTCGAAGTCGAGCGCACGCGTGTAGAGATCGACCAGTTCCGCCGCACGACCGGTCTGATAGCCGAAAGAGTAGAGCGCCGTCGGCACCGCGGCCGCCAAGTCGGCCCGGCCGAGGTCAGCGCACATGCGGGCGGCCGCGACCACGTTGTCCCACTCGAGGTCGAACTCCTGAGCTGCTTCCTCCGCGCTGCCGGAATAGGGCTCTGCGGCAAAGGAAAGCATCCGGACCGGTTCCGGCGTCTTACGGGCGGCGTAAGCGCTGTCGAGCGCCATCGCCCTGGCCGCGAGCCAGAACACGGAACGCTCCCGGGCTTCCTGGCTGTCGTCCGAGGCTTCCTTGTGCGCAAGTTCCTGCGCGTGTTCCCGGATCAGCTGATGGAACCCGTATCGCCCGGCCCGCCGGTTTTCGAGCAGGCATGCCTGGCTCAGTCCGGCCAGCCTGTTTCGGGCGTCCTTAGGCGAGCACCGGAGCACCTCCGCTGCGACCGGCACCCCGAAATCCGTGCCGGGGACGAGGCTCAGCACCCGGTAGTCCCGCTGCCGGTCTTCGTCGAGATCCTGGTAGATGGCGTCGAAAACGCCTCGGACGGACAGCTCCCCGCCCTGTTCGAGATCGGCGAGAGCCAGGTCGTCCACGAACGCTTGCGGGTCGTCGTCGCCCCCTACGACCCGGCTCGCGCCTACTGCCAGTGCGAGCGGAAGGCCGGCGCATTTTCGCCACAACGCGTCGATCACGCTCTCCGCGACGGCGTGCGGGTCGCCGGCGAACGCATTCACCAGTTTCGCGGTCGCTTGGCGGTCGAACGGATCCAGGGCTACCCGGCTGAACCCGCGGAAACGAAGCGCGTCCAGCTTCCCTCGGCTCGTCACGAGCACGGCCGCTTGCGATACGTCGCCGAGAAGCCCGTCGAGCTGCTCGGCGGCCTTCAGGTCGTCGAGCACGATCAGCAGCCGCTTGCCCGCCGCGGTTCCCCGCGCGACGGCGAGCCGGTCGGCAGGTGCGCCGGGGATCTCCGCGTACGGGACGCCCAGCTGGACGAGCAGCTGCCGGGCAAGGTCGGCGGCGGGCACCATGCCCTGCGGGTCGGAGCCGCGCGCGTCGAGGAACACGCCTCCGTCGGGATAGTGCTCCCGCAGCTCGTAGGCGGCATGGACAGCCAGCAGCGTCTTCCCCATGCCCCGGGCGCCGGCGAGCTGGAGCAGGACGCCCTCGCCGGCCTTACCGGCCCGGATGTCCTGGATGCGGGCGATTTCGCTGTCCCTGTTGACAAAAGGCAACGGGCGCGGCGGCAACGACCACGGTGCGGCTGACTGAACGGCCACGCTTTGTCCCTCCCCTGGCGACAGTGCCCTCGACCTTATCGGGTCCAGCCCACGTTCTGTGATCGAATCAGCACACAGGCGCGAGATCAGCCAGCGCGACGAGCCGGTCAGCTGCTTCCGCGACGGAAGGTGCGGCCTCGACGAGTGCGCGCAACTGCCGTGCACCGCCGATGACGGCATCGTCAGCCCGTAGCCGCTCGGTTTGCCGGGCCAGCGAAGTTCCAGCGTCGAGCAGCCTTCCGGCACCAAGTTCGATCACCCGGCGGGCCGTCCGGCGTTGCTCCCCGCTGCGTGGCGCGAAGAGCATCGGAACACCGGCTGCGGCAGCTTCCAGGACGGAATTCATTCCCCCGTGGGTGAGCAGCGCCGAAGCTCGGCGCAGCAGCTTCTCCTGCGGAATGCTCGAAGCCAGGATCACGTTGCCCGGAACCGGGCCCACTGCCGCCGGCTCGGTTCGCCCGGTGGAGAGAACCACATCCCATGGTGTGCCGCGGAACGACTCGGCGATCCACCGCAACATGCCTGGCCGACGCCCGAACACAGTGCCGAAAGAGACCACCAGAAGCTTCCGGCCCGCCAAGCGATGGTAGGGGAATTCCTCCCCCGGCACCGGGAAACCGCCGTGCAATGGTGCGACGAACCGTGCCCGCCGGGACGGAGCGGCCAACGCCGGGAGGCCGTTGACGAGTGCCGGCGCGGCGCACCGCGGCGCCGACGACGAAGTCGTCCACAACCAGATCCGCCGGCCGCTCCGGGACAGTCGGCGCAGCCACCTCGCATGCGGGTCCAGGAGCACCGCCGACGGAGGGAACGCCGCGACCTCACGGTCAAAAACCGCCTGCATCTCCAGCGCCGTCCGGCGACGCCGCACGGCGGCAGCACGTCTCGCGGCCAGATCCGACCGGGACCAGCCCGGCGGCACCCGAGCTCCTTCGTCCGAGCCGATCACCACCGGGACCACCCCGGCGGCAGCCACGGCCCGGGCATGCGGCGGCGGCACGATCATCCGAACCGGAATCCGCCGCCGGGCCAGTTCCGCGCCCATCCGGAGAAACGGAGCAATGTGGCCCCGGGCCGGGTACGGGACGAGAATAATGCTCATCGCCCTCACTGAGCCCTGACAACCAGCAGGGAAAGAGCGACCGAGTTCCTCGAACCGGAGGCGGCAAGAACCGGATGGACGACCGCGCCGCTCGTGGCCGAACGGAAAACACCGATTCCCGAAACCGGAGCATCCGCCGTCCCCGCATGCTTCTTCGCCATCGATCGCGCCTCCCCGCGCCCGGTCGAACACCGGATGCCGATCTTGCCGAAACCGCCCTGCGAAAGCAACGCAGCACGCCATACGGTGGAATATCCCCATGCAGATCCGATTCTGGCGCAGCGTGGGGATCGCCGCCGCAATAGTCGTCGTGCTCGGCGCGGTGGAATGGCTCTTCGCGGTTCCCCTCGCCGAACGAGCCGTCGGTCCGCAACGGCCGGACATGTCGAGCGCCGAGTGGCTGACCGCGGTCAACAACGCCCGGTCGTCGCTCCTCACCGGGCTGAACGTGGGCGCGGGCATCGCCACCGCCGGGCTGGCCTTCCTGCGCTACTCGCTCGACCGGCAAAAGCAGCGCCTGGACGAAGACAAGCACGTCGTCAGCCAGTTCGACTCCGCATGGAGCAGGCTGGGCTCGGACGACCCGGCCATCCGCGCCAACGCCGTGCGCACGCTCGCCAGGCTGATGATCGACTTCGAGCGGGACCGCCCGAGCGTTGTCCGGTCGATCTGCGATCTCCTTCGCCAACGCGCGACCGCGGCCGCCGAAGGCACCCGCCCCGACCCGGACGTCGTCGCAGCCGTCGACGCCCTCCGCGAACGTCCCGACAACGGTCAGACCGACCCGCTGGACCTCGCCGGCGTGAAGCTGACCGGTGCCGACCTGACCGGTGCGAACCTCCGAGGGACCATCTGCGATGAGGGCACCGTCTTGTCGCGCGCGAAACTCACCAGCGCGGACCTCACCGGCGCGACGCTCGCTCTCGTCGATCTGCGCGACGCAGTGCTCAACTCGGCGAAGCTGGAGAACGCCATGCTGGACGGGGCCAAACTGCCGAACGCACGCCTCGCCGACGCGATCGCCACCGGCGCGTCCTTCGCCGGAGAAGCAGACCTGCGCGGAGCCGACCTCTCCCGGGCCGACTTCCGCAATGCCAACCTCAGCCGCGCCCGCCTGCGCGGAGCGACCCTGGACCGTACCGACCTGACCGGAGCAGACCTCACCGAAACCGACCTGACCGGGACGGACCTCAGCACCGCTGTCGGCCTCACCGCCGCCGCACTCAAGAGCGCAGCGGCGGATATGTCGACCATTCTGCCGCCAGAACTGCGCGGGCGGCTCTGAACAGCGTCGAGCGCGCATTTCATCAGCCATTCTCCGCTTTTCTGCGTCGAATCAGCACGACAACCAACCAAACCCGGCCGAATGGGTGAACCCGGTCGCCCCGACCGCGGGTTCTTGAACAGCGCAATCCGTGCCTACGCCTCCCAGCCCGCCGCCGTTTTCGCATACTCGTTACCGAAATGCAGCTGCATCAGACGGCAGTCGATCTTCTCCCACGACGCACCAGCGGCATCCTGTTCCTGACCGGACCTCGGGCCGGGCCGGGCCGGGCCGGGCCGAAGCAGCGGTAGCCGACGTGTAAAGCGCGTTTACGCACAGCTCTGCTGCACACCCATCGCCCGGTTGCCGACCAGCAGCCGAGCCAGACCACAATTTCAGCATTTTAATGCATGCGCAAACACATTGCCAGTTATTTTTGACGAAGCTTCCGGCGTCCATATTCTGACCGCCAGCCCGTCTGCTGCCAGCTGCGCCACATATCTGCCCAAATGGTCGCCGTGGACTACGAACATCAGAAGCTGCCCCGCTCGTGACGCTCCCGCATACATGACACGCCGCACCTCTGCCGCAGTACCTTGTACCGTGCCAAAACTAGCGAATCGCTCCATGAGCTGCGGTTTTGAGATCGAATCAGGCTACTCGGCGGCATTCGTTAATCACGCCGCCGAGGACACGGTGCCGCCGGAACGGACAGTCGAGCGGAATGACGGCAGCGGGATCGTGGTCGGGCGGGCGATGCTCACGTCCCTGGTGCGGACGGTGATCATTGAAGTGCCGGGCGAACTCATCAAGGACCGGGCAGCGTGGCGTTCGTTGTAGATCAGCATCCTGTCGGTGCACTCCGACCGGACACTGCGCACGAACCGCTCCGCGTAACAGTTCGCTCGGGGCGTTCGCCGCGGGGTTTTCACCACGCCGATGCTCTCGGAGGCGAACACCGCGTCAAACGGTGCAGTGAACTTCGCATCCCGGTCGCGGACAAGGAACCGGAATCGGGAGGTTCCCTCGCCGAGGCTCATCAGCAGGTTGCGGGCGGCTTGCGTGGTCCAGGCCGCCGCCGGATGCGCATTCACCCTCCGGCAAGGTGCACTCGCCGGGGTGCGGATCTCCATCATGGACACCGCGCAGAGCCTCCGCAACCCGATCGTGGCCAGATGGAAGAAGTCCGTGGCCGTCAGGCCTGCCGCTTGGGCGCTCAGGAACGTGCGCCGATCGGTGTCCCCGCGCCCGGGCGCGGGGCCGACACGGGCAGCAGCGAGGATACGGCGGATCGTGCCTGCACCGACGCGGTGCCCGAGCCGGACCAGCTCTCCCTGGACACGGCGATGCCCCCAACCCGGGTTCTCCCGGGCAAGCCGGACGACCAACGCAGACAAGACCGCACGATCCGGCCGCGGAAGACGTGGTCGCCCGACCTGGCGGCGCAGAGCCGACACCTCGTGGCGAAGCACCAGTATCTCGACGTCCTTGGCCCTAGCGGACCGAGAAAGCAGACCCCACCAGCCGAACAACGTCACCAGGACCAAATACATCAGTCGAAACAGCACGGCCGGAGAGCATCGCATAACCCTCACCCGGACAAACAGCAGATCAGCGAACCACAGTCGAGTTACGGCACGGTATACGGCCGGTACGAGGTCGGCGAGCATCGAGGCGAACACCGGTAGTCCGTCCTGCGCGGGTTGACCGCGGGGCAGATCCGTCGTCGTGAGTCGCGCGCGGCGCGGCCTCGTTCTCAGGCGGCGCCGCGCGCGCGGAGCGGGGCGCTGACGTCGTGCAGGTGGTTGAGCACGTGGCGGTAGGTCGTGAACAGTCCGCATTCGGCGTACTCGATGCCGCGGTCGGTGCAGAACGCGCGTACCAGGGGTTGGGCGCGGCGAAGGTTGGCGCGCGGCATGCCGGGGAACAGGTGGTGCTCGATCTGGTAATTCAGGCCGCCGAGGGCGAAATCGACGCAGCGGCCGCCGCGGACGTTGCGACTGGTAAGGATCTGCCGGGTCAGGAAGTCCGGCCTGGTCTCCCGGGCGTAGGTGGGCATGCCCTTGTGCCCGGGCGCGAACGAGCAGCCCATGTACACCCCCCACAGTCCCTGGTGGACGGCGATGAACGCGATCGCCACCGGCGGGGACAGCACCACGAACACCGCGGCGAGGTACACGGCGGCATGCACGAGCAGCAGAACCGCTTCCGTCCGGCGCGCCGCGATCTCCCCGCGCCACGCGGCTTCGACGCCGGCCCAGTGCAGGTTCAGCCCTTCCAGCAGCAGCAACGGGAAAAACAGCGCGGCCTGGTGCTTGGCCGTCCAGCGCACGAGCCCGCTGCGGTCGCGCGACTGCCCGCGGGTGAACGCGAGCAACGGGATGTCGAGGTCCGGATCCTCGTCCTCGTGGTTGGGGTTGGCGTGGTGGCGGGTGTGCTTGCCCATCCACCAGCCGTAGCTGATCCCGACGATCCCGCCGAGCATCCGGCCGACGCGGTCGTTGGCCGGTCCGGTCCGGAAGATCTGGTTGTGCCCGGCGTCATGGCCGAGGAACGCGATCTGGGTGAACATCACCGCGAAGAACACCGCGGTGACCAGCTGCCACCACGAATCGCCCACCAGGACGAAAACCAGGCACCCGGCGGCCAGAGCGAGCGCGGTGAGAGCGATTTTCACCGCGTAGTAACCATAACGCCGCTCCAGCAGGCCCGCTCCCCGCACGAGCCGGACGAGAGCGCCGAATTCCTTGCGCGACGCGGTCGTCTCGGCGCCGACCTTGGTCGGCGGAGTCACCGGCGATGTGACCATGGGATTCCTTCCCGAGTTCTGCGATGCCGGGGACTGGGGCGACCGGTCGCACTACGCGAATTCCCGCCAGGACGCGGCCCCAAACAAGGCCGGACCCGAGGGCTCGGCGGAGAACGCCGCGCACAAGCTCGGTGCGCGGGCCGGCATCCCGGTTATCGGCGGGGAGCCGTGCCGCTCGGACTTCCGCTCCGGACCCTGCCCAGCCGGCAAGATCCCCGCGAAGCAGGATTGGCGATACCCGAATCCCCGCGTATGCGGTGAGCTGGCCGGCTCGCATCGCCTTCTGAGCGGAACGAGACCGGCTCTCCGCTCGAGATCCGCACCGCGATCAGCGGTCGCGTCATAGTCCACAATGTACTCATCGCTCTCCGTATCCCGTCGGCGGAGTGACCTGGAACGGATTTCTTCCCAATTTCCGCGGTGCCCCCGATCGGGGGGCTGACCCGTCCAAACCGCTCCCGGTGACGAAGCAGGACCGTCCACGAAGGCCATTCCCGCGCGGACGGCTGTCCGTGCGGGAATGGCCGGCGTTCGCGCCGGGCGGGAAGGAGATCGCCCTTGTTTGGCACCCGCTATGCCGCCTCGATGATCGCCCGGAGCGCGGAGAGTCCCCAGGACCGAAGCAATTTCCTGCAAGCCGCAGGCATGGCCGGGCTCGGCGTGGCCGGCGCTCTCGGGCTCGGCGCCCTCACGAACCCCGCCGGGGCCGCCGTCCGCGAGGCCGCCCCGGTCGCGCAAGACTCCGGCCAGGTGAGCGACGGCGCGGTGCTCAACTTCGCACTCGACCTGGAATACCTCGAAGCCGAGTTCTACCTGCACGCCGTGACCGGACGGGGGCTGGCCGACTCGATGACCTCCGGCACCGGCACGCGCGGCGGTGTGACCGGCGGACGGGCGGTGCGGTTCGAAACCCGGGCCGCGCGGCAGTACGCACAGGAAATCGCCGGCGACGAGAAAGTGCGCGTCCCATTCCCGCGGACCGCGCTCGGTTGAACCGGTCCGCAGAAGTTGGGGTGGAGGTCAGGCGGTGAGGGTTTGGGCTCGGTATTCGGTTGGGCTGAGGCCTCCGAGGGTGGTGGAGATGCGGGTGGTGTTGTACCAGTGGATGTAGTCGTGCAGTGCGGCGGTGAATTCCTCGATGGTGTCGAAGCTGTTGTGGTGGAACAGTTCTTCTTTGAGGTGGCTGAAGAAGTTCTCGACAATGGCGTTGTCGAGGCAGGTGGCGCGGCGTGACCTGGACTGGGTCAGGCCCGCCTCCTCGATCAGGGCGCGCCAGGAGCGGTGCCGGTACTGGAAGCCCTGGTCGGTGTGGACCAGCGGCGCGGCACCGGGGGCGGGGCGGCGATCGCCTCGCGCAGCGAGGTGGTGGTCAGGTCCAGCGACGGGGACGGGCCGCAGGCTCAGGCGACGACGGAGCGGTCGAACAGGTCGATGATCGGTGACAGGTAGAGCTTGCGGTCGCCGATGCGGAACTCGGTCACGTCGGTGACCCATTTCGTGTTCGGAGCGTCGGCGCCGAACTGGCGGTCGAGCGGGTTCTCGGCGGTCATGCCGGCCAGGACCGGCGCCGGCGCGGCCGCCGGATCTTGCAGACCAGGCCGAGGGTGTTCATGACCTTGAGCACCGTCTTCTTGGCGATCTGCCAGCCGTCGCGGGCCAGGACCGGGTGGATCCGCCGGTGCCCGTAGCGGCCACGGCCGGCCGCGAAGGCCTCGGCGATCGCGGTCTTGAGCCCGGCGTGCGGGTCGGGCCGGGCGAGGCGGGCCTGGTGGTAGAAGAACGTCGACCGGGCCAGGCACGCGACCACCAGCAGCGAGTAGTCGGCCTTGAGGGCGGCGATCGCCTGGGTTTTCACCCTCGCGCCTGGTCCCTCAAGGCCCGCAATTTTTCCAGGCAGGCCACCTTCGCCGACAGCCGCAGGTTCTCCGCCGCAACCGCTCCAACTCGCCCGGCCCGGACCGCTCCGCCGCTGCGGCCGGGGGACGGCCTTTCCGCCGGGGCCGCAACCCGTGATCGCGGGCCAGCTCGAGCGCGGTCGCCTCCCCGCCGACATAACGGGCCACGACCCCGAGCTTGAACTCGAACGCGAACGACCGCCGGTCCGGTTTGTTCATCAGCGCCCCCGCGCTCCGCAGCATTCAACGATCACGCAAGCGTTGCACCGCCGTCACCGACACGCCCAACCGGGCCGCGACCGCCTTGCGGCCGTGCCCGGCCTCGAACAACGCCACAGCAGCCTCCCGCTGCCCCTCAGACAACGAACTGCACGAATACAAAGAACCACTCCCCGCAAGCCGGAACTCGATTCCCAGTCCAACTCCCGGGGAACGGTCCAGACTCTGAGCCCCTCAGGGTTCCCCTCACGGACCTGTCGAAACTCACATCGGGCGCTACTCGGATATTTCGGCGACGACGGCGTCCTGTGTGGACACTCAGCAAGCCGAGGCGACGCGGCTTGTGTTCCGGACATCGGGAGTCAGCCCTGGTTCGCCGACCATCCATATCGGACAGTGTCGCCGCCCTTGTGATGTGCGGCCTGGTCGTGCTGCCGGTCGAGAATGCCTGCCAGCTTGCGCGTCGCCCCGCGAAGCGCCTCGTCCACCGAACCCGCGAAGTGGGTGACCACGACGGCGGGCTTGCCCTCGGGACGGGCCTCGAGCACGCACCGGCGGTCCACCCCGGCGGCACCGGACGCGACTTCGTCGCTGAGGTGCGCCTCCAGCCGGATCAGGTGGTCGCTGAACCGCGAGAGCGCGGCACGGAGTTCCTCCTCGGCCCAGCGGTTCAGCTCCGCGCTGCCGGGAACGTTGTTGTCGGTGCTGATCTCGACCTGCATGTGCGGTCCCTTCGGAATGCGGCCGCGCGGGTCCTGGAACGCGGCCTGTGCCACGCTCACCGGAACCGCCTTCACCGCCTGCGCCCAGCCTACTCCTGACGGTCAGCCGCGCCCGGCGATAGTTTCGCGCCAACGGAATCCGGCGCGCTCGGGAGCCTGGCGGGAGCAGCTGCCGTCCGCCATTCCGGCCCGGCACAAGGAAATCCGGCTGATTCCGCCGGGCGGTCTCCCTTTCAGCGTAGGCTTGGCAGACAGGTCCGCCTCCGCAGGCATCCGCTGCCGGAACGGTCCCGCACCGGCCGGACAGGAGCGCCATCATGGAGTACGCCTCGAACGAGTCCAGCACGGGCGTCGTGCTCGGACCGCCCGCTCTCGGGCGGCGATTGCGCTTCAAAGAACAGCACGCGGCGAAAGGCTGCTTCGACGGCGCTTGGTGGCCCCGTTCGCGGGAACCGGTCACGGAATTCAGCGCACTCGCCGCCGCGCTCGTCGACCGCTTCGGCCGGGTGGACCGGATCGGTTTCAACCCCGGCGCCTGGGACCTCGCACCCGCCCGGCTCGCCCACGGACCGGCTCTCGTGCGGCTGGCCGCGTTCTACGGCCTCCAGCAGCACACAGTCGTGGTCATCGGCCCGCGCATCCACCACCTGACGCTGCTGGTGATCCCGCCGGAAGCAAGCCCGGCGGCGGCGGAACGCGCCCTGTGCTCGGCCATCGACCCGGACAGCACCGACGCGGCGCACGTGATCCTCGCCGCCAGCGGAGCACTGGAGGCTGCCTGACCGGCGCCAGGCGGGAATGAACAGCGGCAGGCCAGGGTTGTCGCGGACGCCGTGCGCGAGACGACGCTTCCGCATCGGAGCGGTCCGCGACAACAGGCACGGCAGAAATCGCACCAGGAACGCCCATGCGCCCCGGTATTCGCGGCAGAATCACGAGGGCAGCGCCGACCAGCCCGCACTCCGCCCTCCCGACGACCGACCCCGCTACCAGCCCCCTCGTTCGCTGGCTGCGCGGACCCCGCCGCACAAGCACGACCTCTGGCCCCAGGATGCCCAGCTTTCGGACCTGCCCGCACGCAGCACGCGCCGTCTGCCACCGATCCACGCAGCACAAGGCGCGGCGACGCCGCCTGAGCACAACACGCAGAAAGCGAACCACCGATGTTCACCATGACCGGAGCAGCCACCGAAGCGATCAACCAGCTCACCGCATCCCAGAACGTCCACGCCGAAGGCGGCCTGCGCCTCACGCTCGACGGCCTTCCCGAGGACGGCGCCGCATTCGCCGTGGACGTCGCCGCCTACCCCGCGACCGGGGAGGACATCATCGCGACCGGCGACACCCAGGTGTTCCTCGCCCGCGAGACCCGCGTCCGGCTCGCCGAGAAAACACTCGACGTCCGAAAGGACATCAACGGGTACTACGCCTTCCACATCACGACAACACCGTGACCGGCCGGCCCGCACCGCGGCCACCACGCGCAGTCCGCGAAACCCCTCGCCGAGTTCGGGGGCTTGAGCCGCGGCCGGTCGACGACCGGGACGGAAAAGGACGACCCGCGCGGGCGCGGCGTCATCCCCGTGAACGGTTCTTTTTCTCGTCCCGATTTCCGGCTGCTCAGAAGCGAAGTCCCGCTGCCGTCGGCGTTTCCGCGACCAGCGAGGCAAAGGGTGCAGTGTTGACAGTGTCCGAGAGCATCTCGTGCGTGAGCGGTCAAGCTCGCGCCGTCCTCGGCACCCAGTCCGGACTGTGACAGCGGCCGGGGACGGGAACGCCGCCATGGCACCGAACCTCCGCACCGTCGCCAGCACTGTCTCGGCCAGGAAAGCCGCCACACCGGCCTGGCGCGCACCACGCCTGCGGCTGAAACCGGACGGCCCAGCAACGGGATACGTCGACGGCGCATGGTGGCCCTACACCCGCGAACTAGCCGTGGAACTGCCGGCGTTGCTCGCGATGCTCGCCGCGCGGCTGGACCGGATCGAACGGGTCTCCTACCACCTCGCCGCCTGGACTCCGGCTCAGCGCCGGCTCACCGTCGACGGCTCCGCGATCCGGCTCGAAGGATTCCGCGCGCACCACCCCGACACGGTGACCGTCACCGGAGCGCGGGGACCGCGCCGGCTGGCTCTGCTGGTCGTACCGCCGGAGACCGGGCAAGCCGACGCGCATCGCATTCTGGCGGCCGCGGCGCACCGGGACCACCTCGATACCGTCGAGTCCCTGCTCGCCGCCCCCAGCGAGACCGACCACGAGGCGGCGGCCGGCGCGATGGACGACGCGACCCAGCGCTGGGACGTCGACGGCGGCCGCATCCCCGCGTCAGCCTAGATTTTCCCGCGACCCTCCGGCGGGACGAGCGCCCACCGCAGGGTCGCCGCGGCGGCAGGGCGGCCTCCTCCGCGTTGTTCCCGCAAGCGGCCGCCCGACAGATCACGATCTTTTTCGCGCCAGGCGAACCTGGTCGTCCGCTCTGGCGGACGAGCCGGCCGGGCGAGCTGTGGCGGCGAGAAAGCGACTGAACCACAACACATCCGGAAGCACCGCGCAACCAGCCGGAGCCGTGCCAGGCACACCCGCCCCGAAGTCCACGGCCGGGCAGGCACAACCTCGGAGTGCCCAGGTCTTCCAGTCACAGCTGATCCGTCGCCATCTCTCGCGTGGTCGAGCCGGCGCGAAACTGCGTCGGCACGCGCCGACACCAGTGCCAGGGAATCCTGAACGGACTGATTCCACCCCTGCCATGGGCGTCTTTCGCTTCAGCGAAAGGAAATTTCCAGCAGGCCGCGAAAGCAGGCGCCGGACGCCCTTCTGCTCGCCCATGCCTATCGCGAACCGCCGCGCCCCGCGACGGAGACGATCCCGTTCTGGGCTGGCCGCCGCCGCGAGCGACCGTTCGGAACCGGTCCGCGCGACGCGGATTCGGACGGCAGTTCCCTGTTCGGCACGCGCGGAGCTTCGAAAGCCCGGCCAATGGCGGTCCTGCGTTCCACGTCGCCGCGTCGGTCTCCGGAGTCAGCCGGCTCGCAGCGCTTGGCTCAGCGCGACACCGACCGTCATCGACTGAGCGGACCGCCCTCGTCGTGTCGGCCATTCAGGTCTCGCGCGGATGCCTTATCTTGAGCCGTCCACTGGCCAGCTCGCCGGACACCCGGATCAACGGGGAACCCGGCACATACGGGTCCGTCGCCTTGTCGATGACCCTGCCGCTGGTCGCGCTCAGCTCCTCGACGCGGATCGACCATCCGCGCGGCACGGTCACCTGCACCTGCCCCGAGCCGGTGCAGACCATTTTCAGCTGGATTTCCGTGTGCCGGCACACAGCCCGGGTGAAGTCGATCCGGACGCGGCCAGAGCCGCACTGCGCCAGGATCCGCCGCGGAACGACCCACTCGCCCTCCTGCTTGACCGAACCGTTGGTGGTGCGGAGCACGAGCGCGGGTGGTTCGGAGAACGGCGGTTCGGGCGGAAACAGCGACAGCCCGGGTAAATCGGCCAGCACCGATTCCATCTGTCCCCGGGTCCCCGCCGCGAGCACGACGCCGACCCGGTCGCTGAACTCGTCGAGACCGAGCAGGCCGTCACCGACGGCCTGCCGGAGCAGTTCCACCGCACGGTCGCGGTCGGCATCGGACGCACGCTGATTCCCGCGCGCTACGTCACCACCGTGCGGTTCGAGTTCGCCGTCTGACACGTCCTCAATCTATCGGGTCGGCCGCCGAACAGCGACCAGATGACCGAAAGCCCGTGCGGTGCAATACGCCGTGAGCAAGGTCGCGCGCTAATCGGACATTCGGCTGCCGGCACGGTGATCCGGACGCCGAGGATACGGCGGAAGAACACACCGCGCGCAACGTCCATTTCGCGCCCGCCGCGATCGCCACGGCTCCGGTGCCGCATCGAGCTGCGATCGGTCGCGTCTCGTTCTCGCTTTGCCTCATCGCAACCAGCCCTGGCACGAAGTTCGCGACAGGACTCGCGACTCGCGACCCCGAGGCAGAAGGTCTTTTCGCCCGCTCGCGACCACTGCGGCGAGATCCCGGAATCAGTCGCTGGTGTGTGTCGATGTTCCAGAGCTTGCCCAGCCGGCAGAAGGTGCGCTGAGGATCGGAACCGGGTTCCTTGTCGAGAGCGACGCCGCCCAAGAGGGATGCGCGTGCGCTGCTCCGCGGACGGCTGAAACCGCGCGACACGCCTTGCGTGCCCGATCGCCGCGAAGGCCTTTGCCTGCCCGGAAGAATTTCCCGAACACGGCCGGACTGTCGCTGATCGGAAAGGCGGACCCCGCTGCCTGCTTCGCTGCTCGCCGGTTCGAATGCCCCGATCTCCAGCCCCGCACGGAGGTTGCGCCGGATGTCGCCCGCCGCGTGCTGATCTCCATCGGCGGCGGACGCCGGTCACGAAGCCGATGCTCCGAACGCCCGGGCATCTCGGCGAGTTCCGCGGCATCGGGCACTCGCGCACCTGTGTCCGTACCTCGCCACGGTGCTCCGCACGCTCCAGTTCGGCCGTCCGCGACGGCTGCGGGGCAAGCCAGGCTGTCTGGTCGTCGGAACCGGCCGCCACGACTGCGGCCAGGGCCAGTCCGCTTCCTCTGGTCGATCTCCACGACCGCCTTGGTCGCTGTCGGGCTCGGCGGGCGACACTCACCGCCGGCGGACGCCTTCCCCGGACCAGCCCAAGCGCGCCCACACGGTCTTTCCGTCCAGATTGTCGTGCACTCCCCACTCGTTCGCGAGCCGGTCCACGAGCTGCATCCCCCGTCCGTGCGGCGCGGTCCCTCCCCGAGCACGGACGACCGGCCAGCCGTGCGAGAGGTCGTCCGCTTCCACGACGACCAGGCAAGGCCGGGGCTGTTCGGTCAGCCGGACCCACGTCGGGCCGAGGGTGTGCGCATGGGCGTTCGTCACGAGTTCGTCGAGCACCAGGAGCACGTCGAGCCGACGATCGGCGCTGAGGCTGCCGAGCAGACCGGCCGCCCAGACGCGGACGGCGGGCACCGACGAGAGGCCGGTCCCGCGCACGTCGAGCGTCCACGGGCATCCATTGTCCCCTCCGCTGCCGGTCATCCGCCGCGATCCATCCCGGCGGACAGACTCGCGGAGGGAACGCAACGGGCCGATATCCGGATTCTCATCAAGGAGAGGTACCCGGCAGGACATCCCGTCCACACCCGTTCCGGCCGGGTTTCTTCGCGGCCGGACGCGATTGCGTCCTTTGGGCGGCAGTTCGGGCGCGGACGGTCGTCCGATTCCACCCGCGCGAGCGAGGCGAACCGGTCCGGCTGGCCGCCGCATCCGGGCGCGGTGCCGCCCCGCCGCGGTCCGGCCGGCGGGGGAAGCGGCGCGCTCGCCGCTCCGTCGCCGGCAACTCGCCGGCAGCCTCGGACCAAGCCCGCGTCTGCGACGGTTCGGCAACGATGATCGGCCCGTGATCCGCGCGCAGGACAGACGTCGCTCCTTGTGCCGGAATGGACGGTCCGATGACCTGAGCGGACAAGGATTTCCCACGCGGTCCCGGCCCTTTCGTCCGACCGGCCGCGTGCAGCGCGCGAGGCGCGGCAACCGGATCCGCCTCCGGAGGGATCGTCAGGTCGCGGACGTGCGGCCTGGTCACCACGACGGAGCGTTGCCGGCGGCGGGAAAACCGGGCAGGCAACCAGGTGCGGCCCGTGGCGGAGCGGGGAAGAAACGAGATCCCCAGTGACCGGATTTGAGCCTGTTGCGGCCCACCCGCCCGAACTGTTCGACCTAGGCGCGGATTTCCGTGCCCGGCTTCCGGGACCGCGGCCGCCGGGCGCTGTCGAAACAGCCCTCCTCGGCGTCCGGCCCCTTGTACCGCGACCGCTCGCCTGCCGGCAACAAGTCCGATTCCCATGCCCGCCGCCAGGTTCGCCGGGACAGTCGCTCCCGTCCGGACGGCCCGTTGGCGGACGCCGATACCACCGGCCCTACGCGCCGGAAAACGGCTCCGAAGCCGGGGCTCGCCGACGCGGGAACCGGCTCTCCGCCGGAGGAAACCGCGGCCGGAGTACGTCCTGCGGGCGGATCAGCGCATCGGGCCGCGACGGGACCTGCGAACCGCTCCGAGATTGCGTTGTTATTCTTTCCGCACAACGGGTTCCGTCATTCGCACGGCAGCGGGCCACGCCGCACCGTCACCCTCCCGAGTGGGCGCTGCCGACGGAGCACAAACCCGCCCGCAGCTGCTCGGCGGCATCATGGCCGCTGGGAAGACGATGGTGCGCCGTAGGCCGGCTGCATGCCGTGCTCCCGTTCCCGGTTCACGTGACCGGATGAAACCCGAGGACGATGCGGGCTCCTGCACCCGCACACGGAATGCCTTCGGACACCGCTGACAGTACACCCTCCCGCTGCTGCCGTCGCCGCTGTCGCGGACCGCGATCGCCGGCTGGAGCCCTGCCCAACCTCGTCGGCTGGTGCGGCGCAGGCGAACCGGTGCCGCACCGGCAGAGCCGTGTCCCTGTCGCTTGCGGAGGGGCCGGGAACCTCGCGGAGCTCCGTCCGCCCTGCCAAGCGACCGCGCCCCGGCAGGGCGGCTTTCCGCTCCCGCGCTTAAGGATTCCACAATGGACGAACGCGAGACCGCGGCCGCGCCGGACGCCGGGCAGTCGGCCGGAAGCGAGTACACAGAGCTGTCGGCGGGACTGCTCGGCGGCGTCCGGTGCGGTGCGCGGCGGGAGCACCTTCGCCGTTTCGGCGGCAATGCTCGCGTGGCGGCAGGCGGCACGGCAGTTGTCGATTAAGGCCGCGATGTCGGCCGACGACAAGGCCGGCCCGGCTGAGCTGCGGCTGGCGGGTCGGCAAGCACACGCGCCACCAGGTTCATCCGAATGTTCGAGGGGACCGGCCCGGACATCGGCCGTGCAGACCCGGCAGGGCGGCGCCGAGGCCGGTTTCCTGTGCCGTACGGCGAAATGCCAGGCTTGCCTCTTCGTTCCTCCGCTGTTGCCGGGGGTGTCGACCTCTCCATGCGCCGAACGGCAACGAAGGCGACCTCGAGCACGGGAAGCCGGATGACAGTCTCAGGCCGGAGGCAGCGCGCGGCCCGTTGCAGCGCGGGTTTCGTTGAAGCCGCCCGCTCCGAGTGCGGGCACGTCGGCAGCGGCTGGTGGCCGCGGTCAGCGGACCACGCCACGCTACTGCCTGCCGGCGCCGCGGCGCCGGCCGAAGCGGCCGGACAGCTCTCGGCCCGGCCACTGCTGCCGGGAGCCAGCCGCGCTCCGTGGGCGGCGAAGACCGGACTCGCTCGCACCGCAAGTCAAGCAGCCGCTTTTCTCTCTCGCACCGCCGATCTCGTGCGCACTCTGCTCGAGCTTGCGGCTGCGGCGGACCCGGATGGTGTACTGACATCGCGTCAGGGTGCCCGTAGTGTGATTCCGCAGAGGGGGACGGCCTCAGCCCTGCCCGGGATCGTGCAGACGCCGTTCCGCCCCGGCACCGGCTTGCTGCCCGCGAGAGGGAACTGGTCGCAGTGAGCCGGAGGTTCTGGTGCCGCCTGCCTACCCCTTCGGGGCGATCCCCGGCCGCCGTGACCCGCCCTGCGGGTACTGCGGCGAGCGGCCCGTGTCCACGAGCCTCCAGACCGCTCTGGTGCGCGACTCGTCGGTCGTCGATTCCGTGGAATTGGCCTTGCCCGGACAACGGGTCGTCCACGCGTGCTGCGACGAGCACCTGGCTGCGCTGGTGAGCAAGGCCAAGCTCGAATGGGTCGACGAGCAGTGGTGGTTCGGGCTGCTGTGCCAGGCCAGCCGGGACTCGTCGCTGAGCCGCGCATCCCTGCGCCAGATCTCGCGACGGGTACGGCTTTCGGAGGCACAGCTGGACGCGGCGTTGCGGTGGAACGCCGCGCGGGCCGACCCGCTCGCGCGCTTGCCGGGCGGGCAATCGTGCTGAACGGAACTCGGTGCGTACCCCTCGAGCACACCGCCTCTGACGAAACTCTGCCAAGCGGATCCGCATTCCGCGTCTGCACTGGCGTCGCCTGCGCCGACACGAGCGCAACCAGCAGCCATCTGCGCCGGAACCGCCGAACCGTCGTGCTTCACCCAGCGACACACGCTCCGCGCAGCGCCGTGAGCACGTCGTTCGAGGCGCGGAAGCACCGGAGATTCCAGCCGCGCACGCCGGGTTCACCGCGTGGCGCGGCAGATCCTCGCCGGTGCCGAACGCGGATGTCGACGGCGGCAGGGCCGCGTTCTCCGAATCCGGCCGGGCGGTTGCCGGTCACGGCGATCGGCACGGGTCCTCGGCGGGCCGGCCTGCTCGGTGCCGCCGGAGATCCCCGTCGGGAACGGTCCCCGGCCGGCGGCCCGGTCGCCGGGATGCCGGGACGGCGCCGAGCGGGTGACCGTTGCCTGCTGAGGCCCAGGCGCGTGTAGGGTCAGTGGTGTCCGGGAGCATCCCGTGTGCGGGCAATCGAGTTTGCACCGTCCCCGGACTCCGCCTGGTTCTCGCGCGCCACGTGGTGACGATCGCGGCACGCCGGCCTTCTCGTCCCAGTTCCGGTGGTTGCCGGGGCTGGAGCGTCATGAACGTACCGCACCGCATTCCGCCGCGGGCCCGTACGGAGCCCGTCCATTCCCCGGGCACCGTCGCCAGCGTGTTCCGCACGGCCGCGAACGGATCGGCGACCGCCGGCCGAAGAGCCCGGCGATGATCGCGATGCGCGCCGCGCTGGCGCCGACCGCCGCGGCGCCGTCCGGCGATTGCCCGGTCTGTCCACATCAGACAGACGCGCACGACCCGATCGCGGACCGCTTCTGCGCCGCGACCGCAGCAGGCGCGCTCCACCGCCGCTGCGCCTGCGCCGCTGGCGGCCGCGAAACCACGAAAGAGGAACGACCCATGACCGCACGAATCGACTTCGTCTCCCGCTACGACCAACGCGTCGCCAAGGTACGGGACCTGCTCAAGCAAGACACCGGCCTCACCGACACCGCTTGCCAGGCCCTCGCTGTGCGACTGCTGCACCTCATTGACGAAACGCCCGAAGACCTGCGCCGATAACGCCCTCGGGCACACGTTGTCCAGACCACCATCGAGCAAAAGGAACCCGGTGCACCAGCTCACTCTCGGCGTCGTCGCGCATTCGCGGAAACCGGACGAACGCCGATTGCCGATCCACCCCCGGCATCTCGAGCGGATCGACGCCGATCTGCGCGAGCGCATCTACCTCGAACACGGCTACGGCGAGGACTTCGGCGTGCCCGACGAACAGCTGAAAGGCACCGTCGCCGGGCTGCGCACGCGGGAGGAACTCATCGCCGAATGCGACGTCGTCCTGCTCGCCAAACCGGTGCGGAGCGACGTCGCCGAACTGCGGCCGCACCAGGTGCTGTGGGGCTGGCCGCACTGCGTCCAAGACCGGGAACTCACCCAGCTGGCCGTCGACCGCAGGCTGACGCTGATCGCGTTCGAGGCGATGAACCACTGGACCCGCGACGGGTCCTTCGGGCTGCACGTGTTCCACAAGAACAACGAGCTGGCCGGCTACTGCTCGGTCCTGCACGCCCTGCAGCTGACCGGGTCGACCGGCGACTACGGACGCCGCCTCCGGGCGGTGGTCATCGGTTTCGGCGCGACCGCGCGAGGCGCGGTCACCGCGCTCAACGCACACGGCGTGCACGACGTGCGCGTCCTCACCGGCCGCGGCATCACCGCGGTCGGCTCGCCCATCCACTCCGCGACGATGGTGCACTTCCAGCACGACGCGAACAGCCCCGGCGACCCCCGCCGCAGCCACGCACTCACCGACCGCGGACGAGTCCCCCTCGCCGGATTCCTCGCCGAGCACGACATCGTCGTCAACTGCGTGCTGCAGGATCCCGCCGAGCCGCTGACGTTTCTCGTCAAAGCCGACCTGGACGCGTTCGAACCAGGCAGCCTCATCGTCGACGTCTCGTGCGACGAGGGCATGGGCTTCAGCTGGGCCCAGCCCACCACCTTCGCCGACCCGACCTTCACCGTCGGCGAAGGCATCACCTACTACGCCGTCGACCACAGCCCGTCCTACCTGTGGAGTTCGGCGACCTGGGAGATCAGCGAGGCCCTGCTCCCCCTGCTGCGACCCGTGCTCGACGGACCCTCCGCATGGGACACCGACGACACCATCGGACGCGCCGTCGAAATCCGCGACGGCGTCATCGCGAACCCGGCGATCCTCACCTTCCAACGGCGCTCCGCGGCTTATCCCCACCGCGTGACGTAGCCGTCGGCACCCGCTGCCGACGGTCCGGTCTCGTCGCCCAGATTCTCGGCATTCGCTCGGGAAAGAGTCTCAATGACTGCGATACCGAGCACTGGCAAGGACGTCGTCACCGAGGTCGGCGAGTGGCTCGGCGGCGAATTCGCCAGCCAGCTCTCCCCCGACGCGGTGCACCGGGAGGTCCGCGCCGCAGCCCGCGATCTGGACGGCTCGATCGTTCCCGAAGCCCTCGGCGACATGGTGCACCGGCTCGCCCGGGGCCGCCTAACACGGCTGTCGGCCGCGGAGCCCTCCCGCCGGCCGCCACGCGGCGGCAGGCTTCCGCACCGCCCGCACTGCTTGGCGGCTGAGCCCGCCCCGATGCGGGAGGTGCGAGCGAGACGGACCTCACCGACGTGGAACTGTCCGGAGCTGATCTGACCGGCGCGGTGCTTCGCGAAGCCCGCTTCGGCGAAAACGCGGTCTTGGCCCGGGCGAACCTGACCTCGACCGCACGACCCTGGCCCACGCCGACCTGCGAGACGCGATCCTCGGCTCAGCCAAGCTGCGCGGCGCTGCCCTGGACAACGCCCGGCTTTCGAACACCTCGCTCAGTGGCGCCGCAGCCAACGGCACCACCTTCACGGATACCGATTTCCGAGGCGCGGACCTTTCCCGGACTTGCTTCGTCAACGCTGATCTGCGCCGCGCTCGGCTGCTCGGAGCCACCTTGCACGACACGGACCTGACCGGCGCGAACCTTGCCGAAGCGGACCTGACTGGAACAGATCTCAGCACCACGGTCGGCCTCACTGCGGATGCACTCAAGGCGGCAGTAACCGATATGTCGACTGTCCTTCCCCCCGAACTGCGCGGGCGGCTCTGACCAGCGCTCGACAACACCCTCCGCCAGCGCAAAGCTCAGCAAATGACCTTCGAACAGCTATTCGATCCAGACTGTTCGTCGGCAAGCGAGAGCGGCCCGCGCACCACCGCGGCTCCAGTCCCGGCGGATCGTCCGGCCACGGCAGGACGTTCTCCGCGCGCACGATGTTTGGCTGACAATGTGGCCAACGACTGCAACGGTGCGAGCTACCGTGTCAACCGTCGAGGCATCTTCTTTCGAGCGTGGGCTGGATCTCGATGCAGTTCCGGTCGATCGGAACGAAACCAGACGGTGCGACCGGTTCCCGCACCGGCAAATCCACTCGTTCTCCGCTACAGCATCGGTCGTGTCGACGTCGGCGGGCAGAAGAGCCAAACAGCGGAGCGAACGGTCCGTGGTGCTGTCTGCCGTGTACTCGTCGCGGATGACGTCCCCGTTCCTTTCGCGTAGTCCACCCTCGAGCCGGCATCCATCGCTCACCGCCCGACAGCCGATAGCGCCTCCACCACCAGCTCCTCCTGTTCAGAAGCCGCATCGGCCTCCAGCAGACGGCCCGACCGCCGCCACCGGCGCAGCACACGACGACCGTAGTTGTGCGTCCCCGCCACCCGGTCCAGCTCTGCCCCGCTCGGCGAGCGTCCCGCGGCTGCCTGCTCCGCGTAATACCTCCACATCCGCTGCTCCGCGGTCAGCGCACTCGCCTCGCCGAGACTGTCCGAGACCACGTTCAGGCCGGCTCGCAGGACCTCAGCCTCGCCTTCGGCCACAGCCTCGGGGCAAGTCTCGGCGATCTGCTGCTTCAACGCCCGATTCAGCAGCTCAACCGCGAACAGCAACGCCACCGGCGGACACGCCGCCACCACCGCCTGAAGAGGACTCTCCACCGGAGCCGACCCGACATTCGCCAGCAGAGACAACCCGATCCCGAACACGAACGCCGACCACGCCACCCAACGGCCATGCTCCCGGCCAGACCGGCCTCGCTTCCACAACTCGACGGTCGCGATCGTCAGCAACCCGTCAACCAGAAGTGGCCAGATCGACGCCGTCGACGAGTCTGCCCCGAACCGGAGCGCAAACTCACGCCCGTGGCGATACGAGGCATACGCCGCGCCGACCGCAACCAGACCGGTGCAGCCGCACTGGACCCACAGGGCAAGGTTCGGAGCAACCCGTCCATGTGCCTCCCCCATCAGGACGCCTCCTTCGCCGCACGACCAACCATCGACAAAAGCCGCTGGTCAAACCCCACCGAACGACGCGACAGACTCCGGCACGTGCGAGCCCGAGGGGAGCCCGAGAGCGCAGAAACACGACGACAGGCTGCGACATCAACCGACACAACGAGCACCCGGGTCCCGAGGAAAACGACACTGACCGACATCACTCGGCACCACCCGAAACTCCGTCGAAACGACTCTTAACCAGCGGGTTCGGGGTTCGAGTCCCTGATGGCGCACACTCACTCCCCAGGTTATCGGAAACGTTAACCTGGGGTTTTTGGTTTTCTGGAGGGATTTCTTCCGGTTCCGGACTGTCCATTGTGGTCATAGGCGAGCCCGAGACTTCGCGCCGACTGCCGCGGAATGATCTCCGCTGTCGCGAACGCCACCTGAGGCAGCACCGATGTGTAGATGTCGGAGGCGATAGTGATCGAGGAGAGCCGCAGCATCCGCTGCACCACCTTCATCTCCACTCCCGCCGCCAACGCCAGAGTCGCCGCACCATGGCTGAGATCGTGCAACCGGCTCGGCGGAAGCCCGGCTTGACGGGATAACTCGTAGAACACGTCGGTGACATGCGCGGGATGCAGGGGACGGCTGTCCCACTGGGTAGAGGCCAAGTCGTGTTCCTTCCACTGCGACCCGAGGCGTGCCCGGTCCGCGTCCTGCGCCGCCAGATGCTGGGCGAGCACCAGGCCGGTGTCCTGATCGATCGCGACCGCGTTCACCGACTCGTCCGTCTTCGGCGACGACTCTCCCGTCTCCCAACCCCACCGCACGATCTGATTCGAGACCCGCACCTCCCCGGCCGCGAAACGGATCTCCGACCGCCGAAACCGCACGCCTCGCCCCTGAACAATGAGGGCCTCACACTGGACGCAGCATTGGTGGAAGAGCTCGTGTGCAAAATGGGGCCATCGAGGCGAGCGCCGCTACGGCGCGGACAACCAGATCCTCGCCCTCGCCAGGACAGGGCTCGAAACGCTAGTCGATCGCCATTGGGCTGAACGCGGATTCGAGATCGCCTGCACTATCTGTGGAGTCAAGACGTTCGCCGTCATGGCTGACGCCTCTTCCCGAGGGCCCGCCGTCTGCTACCGACTGGACGCCCCCATCGACCGCGCCAGCGACAACGGCGTTCTGCCGCACCTGCTCGCCATCGCAGTGCTGGCCGCACAGCCCCAGAATGCGAACTGCTCCCAGGCACTGACCTCATTCTTCCCGATGGCGGCACTCCCGAGGTCGACATCTTCGGAGTACACAATGCACGTGTGCTGGCAGGCGAAGTGAAGACCCGAGCCACTGACTTCACCACTGGTCAGCCTCCCGGTGACGTCAACCTATCCAAACGCCTTGATGCCGGCACCCACCTTCTAGCCGCGATCGACACACTGCCCGCAGACACTGCAAAGGCAGTTGCGCCCGGCAACGGTTGAAGATCCATGGCCATACAAGGCCACAACCATCAGGACTACCGCGGGGGCGACCAACGGAGCCACCCACACCGACACACGCCCTTAACCAGCGGGTTCGGAACGGCGTCACCGACCGCACTAAGAACTGACCAAGGCTTAGCGATAAGCCGTGATCGTCGTCGTGCCACGATGGTGACCATGCAAGCTGTTCTCGCAGCCGGGATCGCAGTGATCGGCACCTTGTTAGGTTCGACCGTGGCCTACCTCTTCCAGCGAAGGCAGGCGCGATTCGTCCATTCGATGGCTTCGCATGGACGGATGCGGGATGAGCAGATCCTTGCCTTCAGCTCGTTCGCCGAGGCGATCGCGGACCTGCGAGGCGCCCAGATCCGGCGATGGACGAGCAGGCAGGAGGATCAGCCCGACAGCGAACAGTACGTGCATGCCCGGGCTGAGTCCTGGCGGCTGCGGACTGCCGCGCGGAGCGCCATGTACCGGGTTCAGCTCGTCGCGGCCGACGAGGCCCTGGCCAATCGAGCGGGTGAACTCGTGGAGCTCACTGTGGCGATCCTGGCGGCGGGCGACGTCCAAGATCTGGACGCTTCAGCGAAGCGCTCAGCTACGGAGACCAACATGTTCATCACCGAGGCGCGACGCGTCTTGCGCAGCGATCGCGCGCAGCTCATTTAAGCGGAGGCAGGCTGGCCGGGTCGGTGGAGTGGTACTCAAACACCGTAATGTCGCGCGCGCCGAGGGAGTACGGCGACAGATACTGCGAGCCGCGGCTGTTGAGTACGTCGGCCCGGACTTCGCTCGTCGTTCCGTGTTGTTCGGCATGCTCCTGCACGACGAATTGCGCCGCGACCGCGAGCGGCTTAGGACCGAACGACCCGATCGCGAGCAACGTACGGAGTCCTTCATCGCTGGCTTGACTGCAGATCGCAGCGACATCGCGCATGTACGCCAAGGCGTGCCTGACAGTGAAGACATAGCGAACCTGGACGCCTTGCAGTGGTGCGTCACGCAAGATCGTATAGTGGTTGCGCAGCTTCAACCGCGACTCAAGCAAGTTGTCGGAGTTCATGAAGTTGACCAGGTGAATGCCGATTTGGTTGCCCATGCCGTTGCCCCTCAGAGCTTCGAGAAGCGCGACCGTATCGTGCGTAGTGCCAGCGGCGAAGATCACCACTTCGGCATGATCGCGTTCCTCTAGCAGGCTCCGCAACGGGAGGCTGCTGAAGTGGCCGACGACTTCGCCCAGAAGCTCCGGTCCGGCCGCCTTCGGATAGTTATCGGCCCACGCGTAGAGGAGAGCTACCTTCCGCACCTTTGGGAACCTCCCGCGGTTGCTGCTGGAAGCCGCGACCTCCTCGATCAACGCCGAGAGGAGGTTCCTCGGGACAGCGGAGTAGTCCACGATCAACTGGTCAATGCAGGGCAAGCCGCGCATGAGCAAGGCCAGCTCTCCCAGGAACCGGCCCGGATCGATCGGGTACTCGATGATCTTGTGTGCGACGCGGCCCCGGTGCTGACCTCCAGACAACGCCTGCACAACTCGGCGGACGTTGACCGCCTTGATCGCGTCGAGAAAAGTCGGACTGTGCCTGCCCTGCAGAGTGAAGATGATCCAGTGGATCTCGGACGTGCTTCCATCTTGGTCTAGGCCTTCGAACAGCTCGATGAGTTCAGTGCAGCAGTGGGTGGATCGCTCCTCGAAATTAGGCGCGAGAATGATCATTACCCGTGCGTGGCTGGTACCGCGAATGGTCCACCGGATCGACTGGAGGTCGCCAATCCGCAAGTATGACATTGATCGCCACCCTTCAGCGCCGCAGCGCTTCGATTATTTCTGGTCTCTCCGCAATTGTTGTCCATTTCGCGGACGACGGTTCGGCGGATTGATTGCCTATCCGTGAATGGACTCGGATGTAGGGCCCGGCGTAAGCGATCTCCGCGCCGGGTTCGCTCGAGTACCAGAAGATGGGGAGCGAGTCGGTCGGACAGTTCGCGTGGTCGACCAAGGTGAGGCCGCACCCGCGATACCCGTACTCAAGGTTGTCCCCGCTGCGGTCCCTCATCCGGTCCAGTCTCCGATCCGGTATCAGGAAGTGCTCCGCGAACCACTGGCAGAGTTCCAAAGCACTCGTACGGAGGCTGGGATCGAGAATAAGCGTTGTATCAGGGTGCGTGACACTGTGGCGGTCGTCAAAGTAGACAGCCTTGTGCCAGCTGATCCCGTCTACACGCAGCTCTGCCACGAGGTCGCGCAACGAATGCTCGGCGCGACTGGTGAGCACCTGGCACAGCACGACGATTCTTGGCACCGAGAGTCCCGATTGTTCCGCGAGTCCTCGTGCGAGGATCAGCCGACGCAGATCCGAGACAACGGAGTGACCGCTTAGCGACTTGTCCACCAACAGAACCCAGTGAGACTTCGCCACCATGGTCGCCAGCATGCTTCTCGCCGAATCCGACTTCGCCGGATTGAGGAGGTCCAGCAGCACGTCGGCGAGTTTGTCGACGCCGTCGACCCGCTGCTGACGCTGGTTATCGAGCCTCCCCTCAATCCCGTTCACGTGACAGAACACGCTTGTCATGGCGTTGGGGTCGTTCTCGAAGAAGTGGCAACGGGACAGGACTGTCTGCCGCGCAGCGATGTGCTCAAGACCGAACTCGCCCTCGCAGAGGTCGAGGTACAAGGCACGCCACGCATCGTTGAGCAAGACCTGCGGGAGATACACCGTGTTCGCGAACAGATACAGCGCGGCGTGCTTCCATGACGCGGGCAGAGGCCCGGCACGATCCAACCACTCCAGCGAGCGCCAGATGCGCCGCCAGACCGGCACTGAGGTTCCGCGGTAAGGCGAGGACACCTCAAGGTTGTCGAGCAGGTGCAGCTTGGAAACCAGCTGCTCGTCCGCGAGCGTCGCGATGTCCAGGTCGTCCCAATAGGGAGCCGCGTAGTCCGGGAACGGACCTCGCGGATCATCGGATCGCACGCGGAGCCCCGCCTTCCGCCCCAAGTCTCCGCACCGCAGTCGCGAAGGCGACGAGCCGATCGACGTCATGGTCCCCACTTGGCCCCAGCAGCGAACTCTGCGCGTCAACTGCATAGGGACGGTACGAACTCACAAGACTCGCGACGTTGTCGGGGGTGATGCCGCCAGCGAGGAACACTCGGTCGATGGGGATCACATCTAGCGTGCGATGCAGAGCGCGGGAGTCGAGCAACCGACCGGTCCCTCCTTGGCGGTGGTCGAGGATGACGAAGTCGACCAGATCAAGGATCTCGGTCGTGAGTTCCCGAGACGGCGTCTCCTCTGGATCAACCAGCATAATCACTTTCGTGTTCAGCGGCTCGGACCGCAGGGCGGTCAGGAGAGCGTCCAAACCGTCGACCGACCAGGTCCGGTGCAGTTGCAACCACCGGACGCCGGTCTTCCGCAGCGCGCGTGCCACCGGTGCGACGGCATCGACCTTCGTCAGCAGGACGGGCTCGATGGCGAGCATCTCGTCCACGATCACGTCGACCAGGGAACGTACTGCGCTTAAGGCGTGATCGTCGAGCGAATCTATGGCGTGGATTCCCGCGAAGTCGAACCCCAGCTCTGACATACGGCGAAGCGCTGTCGACGTTCGCACGCGGCACCCTTTAATCCGGGTGCTGGCCGGCTCTCCGATCGCCTGCATCCACACCTCGTTTCTCGGCTTCTTAGGAGAGTCGCCGCAGATCAACGATCGTTACGACGCAATGAATGAATACCGCCAGTTGGAGCCTCGCGACGTGCGCTCCAGCGACGCTTGGACGCGCTGGGCGGGGTCGCGATCACCGGCGGAATCGGGAGGGTGCCCGGCGTGTTGCTGGCCACTGTGCGATCACCTGGCTGGGCACCGGGGCGTCGATCTGGTCGCGGGTGTCGGACGGCGGTGCGGGCCAGAACTGAATGAGGAACCGCTCCGCGCCGTTCAGAGGGCCCCGTTGCCGCCGTCGACGCGGTGTGCCCTGGCGGCCATTGCTTCCCGCCGGCCCCTGGCGCGGTCGCCGGTGTGGGCACGGATGCGGTAGAGCACCCGGCCGCCGAGATCGAACCGGGCGAGAGGCTGCTCCCGGGCGGTGCGCCAGAGGCAGAGCCTGCCGGTCGAGAACCACGTCAGCACCTCGCTGACAGTGACCCAGTCCGCAGCGGGCGGCGGCTCGCCGTCCTCCATTCGTGGCCGGGTTCCGACGCGTGCAAGCGGTTCCGCGGAGGCGGCGCGTCAGGTCGTCGTGAGCGCGTCGAGCAGTTTCGACAGCGCAGTCTGCGCGGCAGCCGAGACGTAGGGCCCGACTGCGACCAGCGAGGCGATGAGTGCCGACGCCTCACCAGGGGTCAGCGTGAGCGGAGGCAGTTCCGGCCGCGCGTCGATCCGGTAGCCGCCGCCGGGGCCGCGGCGTACGGCGATTGGGACGCCTGCTTCGGTCAGGCGGGCGAGGTCCCGTTCCACTGTTCGGACGGTGGTTCCCGTCCTCGCGGCCAGCACTGAGCCGGGTACGAATCGGGGTGCTCTCGCGCGGAGTTCTTCGATGAGCGCGTGCTGCCGTTCGACCAGCGGCAGGGCTTGATGGAGTTGCGCGAAGCCTGCCTGATGGCCTGGTCCGATTGGCCGGGGCGGCGGTGGGTTCGCCACTGTGTCACCGTCTTCGTCAAGGTGTCCGAGAAGCCGACACCGCGCGGTCGGGTGGCCGATTCTACGGTGCGTTCATGGTCCCTTTCTTGATAATCGAGGCGCTGGTGCGTCAGCGTGAGGCGGATCTCCGTGACGGTCTGCAACCCTCGCCTCGACGCCGCGGCGCTCGCCGTGCGGTGCGGCGGCGGCTCGGCTGGGTCGGGCTTGGGACCTGGCGGACTCCGGAAAAGAAATCACATAAGCAGGGTTAATCAAGTTTGCTCAGCCATTGATCCGACGTTCGCCTTGTGAATATGCGGCATTCGCCGAGCCAGCGGCAAGCTAAGTTTCCGCATGCGGCGGGCACGGGCGACACGACATCGTCGCGACGGCGGTCCAGGGAAAGAAGATTCCCGTCGACACCGGCCGCCAGCGAAGTGTCCACAGTGGACATAGAAGGGTCTTAACCGCAGGCAAGCAGCCGATCCCGCGCGTCCGATCAGCGGGTTTCCGCCGAAGGTCCGTCCGGGCCATACTTCCCTCAGTCGCGCATTCGGCGCGCATCGGGAGGTGTTCTCGAGTGGCACGAAGACATTCCTTTCCGGGCACTTTCTTTTCTATCCTTTTACTCGGCAGCGGTCTCCTCTTGAGCGGAAACCAAGCCGCGGCGACGGAGGTGGTCGTCGATCTTGGGGCGTTTCCGGGTGATACCTCGAGCGAGGTCACCGGGATCAACGACAGTGGTGTCGCGGTCGGTTTTTACGACACTGGGGCCGAGGCGTCTGTCGCTGCGCGCTGGGAGCCGGGCGGCGAGGTCTCGCGGTTGGCGGTTCCCGCGCCGTTCAGCAGGTCTGCGGCGCGGGCGGTCAGTGACCGGGGTGTCGTCGTCGGGTTCGCCTACAACGGTGACGGCACGCAGAAGCCTGTGCGTTGGCAGCCGGACGGGTCGTTCGCCGAGTTGCGGTCGGCGAGCGGTTTTGGGTACGGCGAGGCTGCGGCGGTCAACTCGGCAGGTGTCGCGGTCGGCTTGACGATGCCGGTCAATTCCCGTGGGCAGGCGGCGCGGTGGGACGTCAAGGGGAATCTGGCGATGCTTCCGATGCCGTCGGGCGCTGACGAGTCGGCAGCCTTGGGGATCAATGACCGCGGGACGGTTGTCGGGACTATTCGGAATCAGGCTGCCCGGTGGGATGTTGACGGCAAGTTCGTCATGCTCGCCTTGCTTCCCGGAGCCAGCGACGGCAAGGCGACCGGCATCAGCGACACCGGGGTCGTCGTGGGCAGTTCTGGAGGGCGGCCGGTGCGCTGGGACGCGGACGGGACGGTCCACCAGTTGCCGGGGCTTCGTTCGCCGGAGTCGGCTGGCGGCGCGAACGCGATCAACAAAGCTGGGGTCATCACTGGCAGTTCCAGTGGCGCGGACGGGGTCACCCACGCTGTGCGCTGGGGTACCCGCGGTGGCGTCACCGACCTCGGAGCGTTGCCGGGCGGCCGGGCGAGCAGCGGGTCCGCGATCGATTCTCGTGGCACGGTCGTCGGTTATTCCGTGGCGTCCATTGGCTTGGCGCGGCAGGCGGTGCGCTGGTTGCCGTCGGGGCAGGCGGTCGATCTGGGCCGTTCGCTGCCGCGGTTCGAGTCGGCTTCGGCGAGTGCGATCAACGCTCGCGGGCAGGCCATCGGGAGTTCCTGGAAATCCGGCGGCAAGCTCCATCCGGTGCTCTGGTCCCGCGACGGCCGCATGACCGACCTCGACCCGAGCGGGGACACCCGGTGGGCAAGTGCGATCAACGACAGTGGCGTCGTCGCGGGTACCGACGGCTCATGGGCGATCCGCTGGAACACCGACTTGACCGTCACGCGGCTCAAGACGCCGGGTGGAAACGCCTGGTCCAGCGCTGCGGGGATCAACGACAGCGGCGTGATCGTCGGGCGGACGGCGCAGCGGTCGAGAGGGGCGCGGCCGATCCGGTGGAACGCGGACGGGACCTCGACCTACCTGCCCAAGCTGGACGGCGACTTCACCGGTGGAGCTACGGCGGTCAACAACCGGGGAGTGGTCGTGGGGCACTCCGGCCACCGGGACGACACCTCCCGGCACGCGCTCCGCTGGGCGGCGGACGGGACCCTCACCCAGTTGCCTGGTCTGCCATTGGCCGGTTACACCGCGGCCCTCGCAATCAATGACCGCGGCGAGGCGGCTGGCTATACCGCCGATCGACCGGCGCGGTGGAGTGTGGATGGCAAGCTCACTGTCCTCGCTGTTCCCGCTGGCGCGACCCATGCTGAGGCCACCGGGATCACCGGTGCCGGAGAGGTGGTCGGCTGGGCGGCCTTCAGCTCCGGCGTTCCCGACCGGGCGCTGCGGTGGAGTGCGGACGGGGCCCTGACTGTCCTGCCGTCGCTGCCGGGTGGGGCGTCGGCGCGGGCGTTGGGGGTAAACGCGCGCGGGGACGTCATCGGGAAGTCCGACAACTGCGGCCATCAGGTGCACGCGGTGCGCTGGCCTGCACGCTGAGGCGTCGCTGCCGGTTGGCGGACACTCCGGCCTGGGCGGGATCGGGTGAACGTCGGTACCGGCCGGATGCCTGGCGGGTGTGCGGGGCGGGTTCCCGGGCTGGCACGGGCTCGTCCGGGAACCGGTCGGCGCCAATAATCCTCGTATTCCTCAGTTGTCACCGCGCAAATTGCCCGGCCGTCCATGGACATTGCCACGAATTCAGGCTCGCCAGGATTGTCCGCGAGGTGACGCGCGAGCGAAGAGTCTCGGCCGACTGACTCCGATACCCTCACGGTCGGAACAGCGTCTCCGCTGACGACAATTCGCCAGGCGTCCATCGACGGTTACCTGTCGACCCGTCGCCAAGATCGAGAGCAGTGTCCGAAATCCGCCAGCGCGCGCCTCCCCGTCCAGGCACGCTCGGCTTCTGTGGCTGTCGAACTCTTCCCGTCCGCCGAGCAGACCCGCCCGCGGCGGGGCTTGCTGCTCGCGGTGTTGCTGTCCGGGCAGTTCATGGTCAATGTGGACGGTGCGGTGGTCAACATCGCCGCGCCCACGATCCGGACCGGGCTCGGCACGGGGGAAGGGCCGGTGGCGCTGGTCGTCTCGGGGTATCTCATCGCCTACGCGGTCCTGCTGGTCACCGGGGCGAGACTGGGGGCCACACACGGACGCCGGCGAATTTTCCTGTGGGGGCTGGCCGGGTTCACCGCCGCGTCGTTGGCCTGCGGGGTCGCACCGGGGATCGAGTGGCTGATCGTCGCGCGGTTCCTGCAGGGCGCGGCCGGGGCGCTGATGGTGCCGCAAGTCCTGAGCGGGATCCAGACGCACTTCACCGGTGCCGATCGGGGTCGGGCGCTGGGGTATTACGCGGTCGCGCTGTCCGGTGGCGCTGTTGCGGGGCAGGTGCTCGGCGGGTTGCTTGTCTCGGCCGATCTTTTCGGTACTGGCTGGCGGTCCGTCTTTCTGATCAACGTCCCGGTCGGGGTGGGGCTGCTCTTGGCCGCGCGGAGGGCGTTGCCTGCTGACAGCCGGGATGAGCGAGGCACGCTGGATCTGCCGGGCGCGGGCGTGCTGTCTGCCGCGGTGTTGCTGGCGATCGTGCCGTTGGTGCTCGGGCGCGAACATGGCTGGCCGACCTGGATGTGGCTGTGTCTCGCGGCGAGTCTGGTGGTGTTCGGCTGGTTCGTCCGCCATTGCAAGGCAGCCGCCGGGCGGGGGAAGCGTCCGTTGATCGCGTTGGACGTGGTCGCGGATTCGGTGGTACGCAACGGGTTGCTCGCGCATGGCCTCACGACCGCGACTTACGCTGGGCTGCTGTTCGTGCTGGCGCTTTACCTGCAGCAAGGCGTCGGGGTCGGACCGGCTGAGACTGGGCTGGCCATGGTGTCCTGGGTCGCTGCCTTCGGCGTGGCCGGGTTGGCGCTCCCCCGCCTTCCCGCTCGCTGGCGCAGGTTCGCGCCGGCGGCTGGGTGTCTTCTCCTCGCTATTGCCTATGCCTCGCTGTGCATCCAGTTGTCGATCGCTGGGCATCCGGGGCCGCCGTTGATCCTGTTGCTCGGGCTTGGCGGGCTTGGGCTCGGGGTCAGTTCGAATTCGCTGATCGACCGTGTGACCTCGACAGCTCGGCCGGATCGCGTCGCGGATCTCTCCGGTGTGCTCAACACTAATGCCCAGCTGTGCGCCGCGCTCGGGGTCGCGGGGGCGAGCACGGCTTATCTTGGACTCCCCTTCGAGACGACCGCCTCGTTCGCGACGGTGCTGGGCGGGTTCGCCGGGCTTGCCCTGATCGCCGCAGCCGTCGCGCTCGGCACGGAAAGGAAATGACATGCTCGCCGCCGCCCTCTTCGATCTCGACGGGACACTTGTCGATACTGAACCCCGCAGTCAAGCCGCTTGGCGTCGGCTGTTTCGCGCACACGGGGTCGGGCTGGACGAGTCGTTGGTCGCCTCGTTCGCCGGACGTCCTGGCAAGACCGTGCTGGCTGAGAACCTTCGGCTCTTCCCTGATGAGTCCACAGTGGACGGACTGTTCGCCGAGGCGATGTCCTACGCGACTGACGCGGCCGAGCCGATGCCCGGGGCCGTCGAACTGGTGCGGGCGTTGCATGAACTCGGTTGTCCGATTGGGGTGGTCACGTCGGGCACTCGCGATTACGCGCACGCCGAACTGAATGCGCTCGGCGTGCGGACGCTGTTCGATACGGTTATCACGGCGGAAGACGTCTCCCGGGGGAAGCCTGATCCTGAGGGTTATCTCCTCGGTTGTGCTCGATTGGGGGTCGAACCTGCCCGGACGGTTGTGTTCGAAGACGCTCCTGCCGGGATCGCTGCGGCTAAGGCCGCGGGGACGTTTTGTGTGGCGATCGGGGCCGACGGTTCGGCTGCCGATCTGGTGGTCGCCGACTTGACCGAGGTGCCGTTCTCGCTTGTGAGGTAGACACGAGCTCGAAAAGCAGTCGAGCGGGTCAGTTTCTGCACATGGGGTGGGTGGGCGTGTGTCGAGTGAGGGCGAGGGAGGTCAGGTTGCGGACAGCCAGGGCAATTGCCAAGCCGGGTGTCCGTCCACCAAGTCATCCGCGGCGGAGGGTCCCCACGTTCCCGGTGCGTACAGCCGCGCCGGGCGGGGATAGGCCAGGGCTGGGCGCAGAATCCGCCAGCTTTCCTCTACCGCGTCCTGCCAGGCGAACAGCCGGTCGTCGCCTTCGAGTGCGTCGGCCAGCAGGCGTTCGTACGGCGATCGCGGCTTGCCCAGGTCCCGCTCGAAGGTTGTGTCCAGGCGCACTGGGCGCCATTGCTGTGCGCTGTCCAAACCGGACAGACGAAGCCGGAAAGCTGGGTCCGGCGAGATTCGCAGGACCAGCTGGTTCGCCTCGACCTGTGCGGCGTCCGGCAGGAATCGCAGCGGCGGCGGGCGTTTGAAGATCATCCGGACCTCGGTGGCGTTCTCGGGCAGGCATTTGCCCGCTCGCAGAAAGATCGGCACCCCGGCCCAGCGCCAGTTGTCGATCGAAAGTTTGAGCGCGACATAGGTTTCGGTGTTCGATCCGGCCGCCACCCCGTGCACCCCCTGGTAGCCCTCGTATTGGCCGCGCACGCAATCGCCCGGGTCCACGGCCGGGATCGCCCGGAACACTTCGAGTTTCTTCGCCCGCAGATCCGCCACGCTCGGCCCGACCGGCGCGTCCATCGCCACCAGCGCCAGCAGTTGCAGCAGATGGTTCTGCACTACGTCGCGCAGCGCCCCGACCTGGTCGTAGAACCGGCCGCGCCCGGCGACGTCCAGTTTCTCGGCCATCGTGATCTGGATCGCGGCCACGCTGTCGCGGTCCCACAGTTCGGCGAGCACGTGGTTCGCGAACCGCAGGTATTCGATTTCGGTGACCGGTTCTTTGCCGAGGAAGTGATCGACCAGGAGCACCTGCTTTTCGTCGAGGACTTCGCTCAGGCGCCGGCGTAATTCCTGTGCAGAGGCGAGATCAGTGCCGAAGGGTTTCTCCAGCGCCACGCGGGCGTCGGCGAGCAGGCCCGCGGCGGCCAGCTGGTCCACGACGGTCGCGAACAACGAAGGCGGCAGCGCCAGGTAGTACAGCGGTCTGGCGGTCAGTTGTGCGGCAAGTGCTTGGTACAGCTCAGGATCGGTGGCACCGCCGCTGAGGTAGGTCATCCGCCGAGCTAGGCGGGCGAACACCGCGTCGTCGAAGTCGTCGACGGCCTTCTCGACGGAGCGGCGGGCGAGTTCGGTGAATTCGTCCGGGGAAAGCGAAGCGGTGGCGGTGCCGATGACCGGACACCGCAATTCGCCGCGCTGTTCGAGCCGGTAGAGCGCGGGGAGGGTCATTTTCGCCGCGAGATCCCCGGTGATCCCGAAAATCACCAGTGCTCCGGCGTTCCAGTCCGCCATCGGTTCAGCCCTGCCGGACCGGCGGATCGTCGAGGAAATCGGCCGTGGGCACGAAGAACAGGCTGCCGGTGACCGCGGTGGACACGTCGAGGAGGAGATCTGGCGGATCGGCGACGAACATCCGCTCCAGCATCTTCTCGGTCACCGCGGGATCGGCCGCGTAGCCGCAAAAGTAGGTGCCGTACTCGCCGCGGGCGATAGAGCCGAAAGGCATGTTGTCGCGCAGGATCTTGTGTTCCGTGCCGTCCGGATCCTCGATCGTGGTGCGTGAAACGTGCGAATCCGGCGCTTTCCGCGCGTCCGGGATTTCGATGTCGTCGGCGAGATGCCTGCCGACGGACCGGTCGCGTTCCTCCACCGGCATCGCGGTCCACTTCGCCAGGTCGTGGACGTATTTCTGCACGATCAGGAACGATCCGCCGGCGAAGGGACCGTCCTCGATGAGCGCTGCGCGGGCCGCGGCGGCGTCGGTGGGGTTTTCCGTGCCGTCGACGTAACCGAGCAGGTCACGGCGGTCGAAGTAGCGGAACCCGGGGGTGGCGTCGTACACCGAGACCGCGTCGCCGAGCCGGTTCACCACCCGCCGGGCCAATTCGAAGCACGGGTACTGCCGGGTCGCGCGGATGTGCAGGAAGACGTCGCCGGGTGTGGCGGGCGCGTGGTGACGCGAACCCGTCAGTTCTCGGAAGGGATGCAGGCCGGGCGGGCGCGGGCCGGTGAAAAGCCGGTCCCAGGCTTGCGAGCCGAAGCCCGTCACGCAGGTGAGGCGTTCTTCCGGCAGCGGGAAAGCCACGGAGCGGACCAGCCCGGCGAGGTCGGGCAGCAGGTCGAGGACGGCGGCCTCTCCCCCGGGATTGATCGTCAGCGTCAGGAAGATCGCGCTTTCGCTCAACTGGGCGAGAACAGGTTGCGGCGTGGTCACAGGAGGCCCGCCTCGTCCGGGATGACCTCGCAGGTGCGTTCGCGGTCCAGCGGAGCCGACATCGAAGTGACGGTGCCGGTGCCGCACCCGCGCCAGGCCGTGGTGATGCCCTGCGGCTCGTCGTGGCTGGATCCGATGGGGCCTCGCGCCGCGGTTTCGGCGGGGCCGACGTGATACGTGCGGATGTCGCCCTCGGCGGTGCCGTCGACCCTGGTCACTTCGTAGGCGAAGATCGCGACGCGCTGTCCGGCGGCCGGGAAATCGGGCGGCCACGGGTTGTCGAAGAGGCCGCCGCTGGGGGTGCCGAGGGTTTTCGCGGTGATCTGGTTCATGGTCAATCCCTTTGAGAGTGGGCTGGAATCCCGGCCCGCAGCGCTTGCATCGCGGTGACAAGCTCGGCCAGGTCACGGGGGTCGGTCAGCGACCGGTCGGTGAGTTCCCGGATCCGCCGCAGCCGGTAGCGGACGGTGTTGGCGTGGCAGTGCAGGGTCTGTCCGGCGCGTTCGGAAGATCCGCCGCCGGAGAAGTACGCCTCGAGCGTCTCCAGCAGCAGATCGCGTTCGTCGGCGGGCAAATCCAGGACCGGGCCGAAGACCTGGTCACCGAGCCGCCGGCCTTCGTCGGGGTCGTAGGCGACGAGCGCGGCCAGCGGGCTGGGGTCGAAGGCACGGACCTCGACGCGTTCGGGCGGCGTGCCGGCTAGCGCGGTGCGCGCCAGGTGCAGTGCGCGCGGGGTGTCGGCGAGCGACGTGTACGGCGGGCTGACCCCGGTGCGGGTCAACGCGACTTCGTTGAGCACGGTCAGCACCGCGCTGTATTGCCCGTCGCGCACCGACACCACCCCGGCCTGCAGCACGGGCGTGAGCTGCCAGGCCGAGACGATGCCGAGCTGCCCGAGCCGCCGTTCGATGCCGGGCAGGCTTTCCTCGGCCAGCCCGCGGGTCTCGGCGGCGACGACGGCGAGTTTCCCGTCGAGCGGCAGGCCAAGCAGCCGTCCGGCTTCCCACGGCCCGGCTTCGGAGAGGCGCTGGCCGGTGAAAAGAGCTTCGACCAGCGCGGAACGGCGGCGTTGCTGGGCGACCAGCAGTTCCGCGCTCGCCGCCCGGTACGCCTCGGTCACGCGGACGGCGTGCTCGTCGGTGAGCTGCCAGAGCAGGCTCGCGGCGTCGATCAGCACGTCGACGCTGCCGGTCTCGCGGGCATGCGCGGCCAGCAGGTCCCACAGCATCGCGCAGCCGATCCGGTACACCTGCAGCACCTCCGGCAGCGGCGCGCCCTGGTGCGCGCGCCTGCTGCCGGTCTCCTGCGGGGCGCCCTGGTCCGGGGCCTCGATGCCGCCGAGCGAGTCGACCAGAAACCGCACGTTGACCGCGATCGAGCGGTGCAGGTCCGCGCGCGGCACGATCTTCTCGTCCCGGTAAAGGCCGATCCGTTCGCACGCCGTCGCGCAGATCTCGTCGATCAGCCGCGGGAGGCGCGGCTGAACCCAGGCGACGAGCTCGCCTATGGTCATCGGATCATGCCGCAGCCTCGGCGTCCCGGCACGTCACCGTGAGCGTGCCGTCGTCGAGGCGGACGTCGATGGTCGTGTTGTCATGCGCTTCGCCGCCGAGCAGCGCGCGGCCGATCCGGGTCTCGACCTCGCGGGCGAGGAACCGGCGCAGCGGCCGGGCGCCGTAGACCGGGTCGAAGCCTTGTTCCGCGATGAAGCGCAGTGCTTTGTCGGACACCTCCAGGGTCATGTTCTGTTCGGCGAGCCGTTTGCGCAGGTCGCCCAGCATCAGTTCGACGACCCGTTCGATCTCCGGCAGCGTCAACGGTTTGAACAGGACGATGTCGTCGATGCGGTTGAGGAACTCCGGCCGGAAATGCCCGCGCAGCGCCGCCATCACCTCGCCGCGCGCGGACTCGGTGATCTCGCCCTCGGCGTTCACCCCGTCGATCAGGAAGTGCGCGCCGATGTTGGAGGTCATGATGATGACGGTGTTGCGGAAGTCGACCGTGCGGCCTTGCGAATCGGTCAGCCGCCCGTCATCGAGCACCTGCAGCAGGGTGTTGAAGACGTCTGCGTGCGCCTTCTCGATCTCATCGAACAGCACCACCGAATACGGTTTGCGCCGCACCGCTTCGGTGAGCTGGCCGCCTTCGTCGTAACCGACATACCCAGGCGGTGCGCCGACGAGCCGCGACACCGTGTGCCGCTCCTGGTACTCGCTCATGTCGATCCGGACGATGTTGTCCTCGGTGTCGAACAGATCCGCGGCGAGCGCCTTCGCCAGCTCGGTCTTGCCGACCCCGGTCGGGCCCAGGAACAGGAACGACCCGATCGGGCGGCGCGGGTCCTTGATCCGCGACCGCGCCCGGATGATCGCGTCCGCGACCAGCTGCACCGCCTCGTCCTGGCCGATCACGCGCTCGTGCAGCAATTCGTCCAGGCGCAGCAGCTTCGACCGCTCGCCTTCCTGAAGGCGGCTGACCGGGATTCCGGTCCACCGCGACACGACCGCCGCGATTTCCTCCTCGGTCACGACCTCGCGCAGCAACCGGGTGCCCGCCTGCCGCGTGGCGAGCAGTTCTTCCTCGCCTTCCAGCCGACGTTCCAGCTCGGGGAGCTTGCCGTGGCGCAGTTCGGCGGCCTTGTTCAGGTCGTAGGCCCGTTCGGCGGAGTCGGCGTCCCGGCTGACCTGCTCGATCTCCTCGCGCAGCGCCTGAACCTTGTGCAGCGCGGAGCGTTCCGCCTCCCACTGCGTCCGCATCCCGCCCGCCTCAGCGCGGAGGTCGACCAGCTCGCGACGCAGTTCTTCGAGCCGTGCCTTGCTCGCCGCGTCGGTTTCCTTCGCGAGCGCGGCTTCCTCGATCTCGGTGCGGGTCAGCCGCCTGCTCAGCTCGTCCAGTTCGGCGGGCATCGAGTCGATCTCCGTGCGCAGCATCGCGCACGCTTCATCGACCAGGTCGATCGCCTTGTCCGGCAGGAACCGGTCCGAAATGTATCGGTGGCTCAGCACGACCGCGGCGACCAGCGCGCTGTCCTGGATCTTCACGCCGTGGAACACTTCGAGCCGCTCGCGCAATCCGCGCATGATCGAGATCGCGTCTTCGACGGACGGTTCGTCCACCAGCACCGGCTGGAACCGCCGCTCCAGCGCGGCGTCCTTCTCGATGTACTTGCGGTACTCGTCCGCGGTCGTCGCGCCGATCAGGTGCAGTTCGCCGCGCGCCAGCATGGGTTTCAGCATGTTGCCCGCGTCCATCGCGCCTTCGGTGGCACCCGCGCCGACGACGGTGTGCAGCTCGTCGACGAACAACAGGATCCGGCCCTCGGCGGAGGTCACCTCGTTGAGCACGGCCTTCAGCCGCTCCTCGAACTCGCCCCGGTACTTCGCGCCCGCGACGAGCGCGCCGAGATCGAGCGAGAACACCGTCTTGCCCTTGAGCCCTTCCGGCACGTCGCCGCGGTCGATGCGCTGCGCGAGCCCCTCGACGATCGCGGTCTTGCCCACACCCGGATCACCGGTGAGCACCGGGTTGTTCTTCGTCTTGCGCGACAGGATCTGGATCACCCGGCGGATCTCCGCGTCGCGTCCGATCACCGGGTCCAGCTTGCCCGCCGCCGCGTCGGCGACGAGGTCGCGGCCGTACTTTTCCAATGCCTCGTAAGCGGATTCCGGTGTCGCCGACGTGACGCGCTGGTTGCCGCGCACCTTCCGCAGCACCTCCAGGAACTTGTCCCGGGTCAGCCCCGCGCCGCGCAACAGCCGTCCGGCCGCGCTCGAACTGCCCTCCTCCAGCAACGCCGCGACGAGGTGTTCGACGGACACGTAATCGTCCTTCAACCGGCCGGCTTCACGATCGGCCGCGTCGAGCACCCTCGCGAGCCGGGCGGTCACGCGGGTTTCGCCGGGAGTCACGCCGGGGCCGCTCACTTTGGGGCGGCGGCCGAGTTCGGCTTCCAGCTCTTGTTTGAGCCGGGCCGGATCCGCGCCTGCTTCGTCGAGAAGCCGCGACGCGAGCCCGTCCGGCTGGTCGAGCAACGCGAGCAGCAGGTGTTCGCCGTCGACCTCCGGCTGGCCGTACCGCAGCGCGGCGGTCTGGGCGTCGTGCAGTGCTTCCTGGGATTTCTGGGTGAGCCGATTGGGATCCATGATCAGTCTCCGCTGCGTCGGGATCGGAGGTCCGCTTCGAGGTCCGCGATGCGGTCGAGCAGGTCGGCGACCAGGCCGACCGCGGCGTAGTTCAGCGAGAATCCGGCGCGCAGCCGTTGGATCCGGGCCGCCGCGGACACCTGGGCGACCGGGTACCACCATTCGCCGCGCGCGTCCTCGACCGGTTCCAGCAGGCCCAGCACGGTGAACCGGCGGACCAGCTCCGGATGCAGGCCGGTCGCGTGCGCGAACGTCGGCAGATCCAGCTGCGCCGCGCCGGGGCGGCGGCGCACGAGCGCGTAGGTCATCCCGGCCTCCTCGGGTTTTCGTCGGTGGCCGCGGCCAATTCCTCGTAGAGCTTGCGCTGGGCGTCGGTCAGGTCCTTGGGGACGACGATCTTGACCGCGGCGTACAGATCGCCGGGATTTCCCCGGGAGTTCGGGATGCCGCGCCCGCGCAACCGCAGCTTTCGGCCGCTGGAGGTCCCTGCCGCGATCTTCAGCTTCGCTTCGCCGCCGCCGGGAAGGTCCATCGCTACGGTCGCGCCCAGCGCCGCCTCTGAAGGCAGCAAAGGAAGATCGACGGTCACGTCCCGTCCTTCGACCTGGTAGCGCTTGTCGTGCAACAGATGCACCACCAGGTAGAGGTCGCCGCGCGGTGCGCCTTCGCCGCTGCCGTAGCCGCCTTGCCCGGCCAGCCGGATGCGCTTGCCGTTGATCACTCCCGCCGGGATGTTGACGTCGACCGTGCGCGAACCCTCCGGACCGTCGAGGGTGAACGAACGCCGGCCGCCGCGGAAAGCTTCGTCCAGGCTGATCTCGACGCCTGCTTCCTGATCGGCACCGGGAATCGGACCGCGTGGCTGACGGCCGAAGCCGCCTTGGAAGCCGCCGCCGAACATTCCGCCGAAGAGGTCCTCGAAGTTGACCCCTTCGGCGCTCTGGAAACCGCCGCCGGACTTGGCGCGAGCGTAGGTTTCCGGGTCCATGTCCGGAGGGACCTGCCGGAAGTCCTTGCCGAACGCGTCGTAGCGCTTGCGCTTCTCCGGTTCGGAGAGCACGTCGTAGGCTTCGGAAACGGCCTTGAACTTCTCCTCCGCGCCCGGGTCCTTGTTGATGTCCGGGTGGTATTTGCGGGCGAGTTTGCGGTACGCCTTCTGGATTTCGTCCTGGCCCGCCGTCCGGGAGACGCCGAGCAGCTGGTAGAAGTCCTCGCTATCGCTCATCAATCCGCCTTCGCGACCACGACCGCCGCGGGCCGCAGCTGGTTCTCGACGTCGCCGTAGCCGGGGCGCACGACCTGAACCACCGTGCCCGGCTCGACGCCCACGGCCGGAACCACCGACACCGCCTCGTGCAACTGCGGATCGAACGGTGCGCCCTGTTCGTCCGCGTGCCGGGGGAAGCCGAGGTTGGACATCGCCGTGTCGGCCTGTGCCCGCACCGCTTCGACGCCGGAGACGACGGACTTGGGGTCCGCCTCGGCGTGCCCGATGGCCAGGTCCAAGTTGTCCAGCACGGTCAGCAATTCCTTGGCGGCCCGCTTGCGTTCTTGCCGGCGCACCTGGACGGTGTCCCGCACGGTCCGTTTGCGCAGGTTGTCGAGATCGGCCATCGCCGTGCGCCAGTTGTTCTCCAGCTCGGCGACCCTCGACTGGAGCCAGGAGACGTCGGTGTTGCCTTCCGGTTCCGCGGCTGCGTCTTGCTGCTTGTTCTCCATGGCGATCAGGAGGTGGTGAATTCGGCGTCGACCACGTCGTCACCGTCGTCGCCGTGTCCCGTGGCATGTGCGGCGGGCGCGTCGCCAGCGGTGGACGCGACCGCGGCCAGGCCGTGGAACAACTGCTGGAGTTCCGAGGTCATCGACCGCAGCTTCTCCAGGCTCGGCGCGTCCTGTTTGAGGAGGTCCCGGGCATCCACGGCAAGGTTCTCCGCACGAGCCTTTTCGTTGAGCGGCACCGCGTCGCCGAGTTCGGTGACACTTTTCTCCACCTGGTAAACGGCGCTGTCCAGGGTGTTGCGGGCGTCGACGACCTCGCGCAGCTTGGCGTCCTCGGCCCGATGCGCCTGCGCGTCGGCGACCATGCGATCGACGTCCGCGGAGTCCAAATTGGAGCTTTCGGAGATGGTGATGGTCTGCTCCCGGCCGGAATTGGTGTCCTTGGCCGAGACGTTGAGGATGCCGTTGGCGTCGATGTCGTAGGTGACCTCGATCTGCGGCACTCCGCGCGGAGCCGGCGGGATGTTCTCCAACCGGAACCGGCCGAGCACCCGGTTGTCCGCCGCCTTTTCGCGCTCGCCCTGCAGCACGACGATGTCCACAGCGGACTGATTGTCCTCGGCGGTGGAGAAGGTTTCCTTGCGCCGGGCCGGAATCGTGGTGTTGCGGTCGATAACCTTGGTCATCACGCCGCCCATCGTCTCGATGCCCAGCGACAGCGGGGTGACGTCGAGCAGCAGGACGTCCTTGGCCTCGCCCTTGATGATGGCCGCCTGGACCGCCGCGCCGAGGGCGACGACCTCGTCCGGGTTGACCGTCATGTTCGGGTCTTTGCCGCCGGTCATCCGCCGTACCAGCGCCTGCACCGCCGGGATGCGCGTCGAGCCGCCGACCAGGATGACCTCGTCGATGTCGTGCGCGGTGAGCTTCGCGTCGGCGAGCGCCTGCTCCACGGGTACTTTGCAGCGCTCGACCAGGTCGGAGGTGATCTGGTCGAACGTGGAGCGCATCAGCGTGGTGTTGAGGTGCTTCGGGCCCGAGCCGTCCGCGGTGATGAACGGCAGGTTGATCGTGGTCTGCGTGACCGAGGACAATTCTTCCTTAGCCTTGGACGCGGCCTCGAACAACCGTTGCAGCGCTTGCGGATCCGCGCGCAGGTCGATGCCGTTCTCCTGCTCGAACTGGTCCGCGAGATGGTCGACAACCCGGCGATCGAAGTCGTCGCCGCCCAGATGCGTGTCCCCCGCGGTCGAGCGGACTTCCACCACGCCGTCGCCGATGTCCAGGACGCTGACGTCGAACGTGCCGCCGCCGAGGTCAAACACCAGCACCGTCTCGTGCTGCTTCTTGTCCAGCCCGTAGGCAAGCGCCGCCGCAGTCGGCTCATTGATAATCCGCAGCACTTCCAGCCCGGCGATCCGGCCCGCGTCCTTCGTGGCCTGGCGCTGCGCGTCGTTGAAGTACGCCGGGACCGTGATGACCGCCTCGGTCACCTTCTCGCCGAGGAACTTCGACGCGTCGTCCACCAGCTTGCGCAGCACTAGCGCCGAAACCTCCTCCGGCGCGTACTTTTTGCCGTGCACGTCGAACCGCACCGCGTCGTCCGGCCCCGGCACGACGTCGTAGGACACCGCGTCGATCTCGCTGGCCACCTCGTCGTAGCGGCGGCCGATGAACCGCTTCGCCGACGAAATCGTGCCCTTCGGATTCATGATCGCCTGCCGCCGCGCGAGCTGCCCCACCAGCCGCTCGCCCGAATCGGTGTACGCGACCACCGACGGGGTAGTCCGGGCCCCGTCCGCGTTGGCGATCACCTCGGGCTGGCCGCCCTCCAGCACCGCGATGACCGAGTTGGTCGTCCCCAGGTCGATGCCCACCGCTTTCGCCACGACGCGTTCCTTTCCGGGATTTCTTTCCTATCCGGAGACCTCAGGACAGGACGGGTTCGAGGTCTGGTGTACTGGAGAAGGAAAGGGATCGTCAAGGCTAAATGATCTTGGGTTTCGCCTTGTCCAGCGCATTCGCTTGACGATTGTGGAGCGCACCAAAGAATATTGTTCCGCCACACAATCGGCTGGCTTCTCAAACCCACGTGCCCCGCTAGCGCACGTGCGGCTTGGTTGCCAGCCAGCGCGGGGTACTCCAGCATCACCCGTTGCAGTTCTCCTGCGATGAACCTCGTCCCAGCGTCCACGAATTCGTCAACGGAGCAATGCAATGCGGTTTTCAGGCAGGTCGGAGTCACACGGAGGGAATCGCGGTCGAATTCGAAGGTGATGAGTTCGGCGTTCTCGGTGAAGTCGACCTTCCAGATCCCGCGTCCGGCTCGAGCGGCCGTCTTCTTCCCGGGAAACAGAAGTCAGGTCTTCAGCCTGGGTGCGCTCTCGTCCGTGAGGCCCGCCCTCGAACGGGAGCCCGGCCAGGCAGCAAAGCGTACGTCAACTGCGCAAGCAACCTACTGGTGTCAGCGGCGACTGCGACAGCCGCCCCTGCCAGGTGCTCGGCCTTGACGGCTCGCGTCTGTCCACGCCGTTGCTCCCCGAGGTCGACCGTGATCGACGTGCGGTGAAGTCTGGCGATCTCCGGATCGAGCAGGATCGCGGCGGCCAGCGGGTCATGGAGCGGGAAAGCCGGCAACTTCCCCGGCAGAGCAAGGAGCATTGTCGCTATTCGTCCCCATAGCCGATCTTCATCAGCGGCGAGACGTTCGAGCCAGAGCCGGGTGACGGTGGCCTTGCGGGTCACGTCGAGAGGAACCAGCGTCAGGTCGAACCCTGCCGCTACGGCCTGGGCAGCTGCCTCGGGATCGTGCCATACGTTGCTTTCGGCGTAGTCGCTGATGTTGCCCTTCGCCTCGAACGCTCCGGCCATCGCCACCACGCGCCGGACCAGCCGGGGCAGTTCGGGTTCGGCGTCCAGGGCGATCGCGACATTGGTGAGCGGGCCCAGAGTCAGGAGATCGACACAGCCGGGGCTCTTCCGGGCGAGCCGGACGATTTGCTCGGCGGCGGTTTCCTCCCGCACGGGCTTCCGTTTCGGCGAGCCCGCCGCCTTGCCCAGGAGATCTTCCGGATGGGCCAGATGCAGCGGCCGGGCGAGCGGCTCCGACGCCCCGACTGCTATGGGCGTCGAATGATCACCTGCGATCTCGAGGGCGCGCAAGCCGTTGTCGGCCGCGGCAGGCGCAGAGACGTTGCCGTGCACCGAACCGACACCGGCGATCTCGACGCCGGGGGTGCGGGCGAGGAGAACGAGGGCAAGCGCGTCGTCAACACCGCCGTCCTGGTCGACGATGACGGTGGTCGTGGTTGCCATGAGGCATCTTCTCCAGAGGCCCGCGAGTGACGCAATTCTTCGACGCCGCCCGCGAGCGCGCTCCGGCCGAGGACCTCCCCGGCGGACACCCCCTTGACAGTTCGTTTCATCAGACAATACGTTCTTGTCGCCAGATGAAACACCTTCAGCAAGGGAGGCCGCTCGGATGGTTCTCGACACCGCCTACTTGCTTCGTCGCGCGGGGGCCTCCTACCGGGGCCTCAGGGCGGTCGACGACGGGCGTACGGCGCGTACTTTCGGCGAGCTGCTCGACCGCGCGGAGCGGTTGGCCAATGCCTTGGACGCGCTCGGCATTCCGGAGGGCGCGAGTGTCGGGATTCTGTCCGACAACCGCACGGAGTTTGTCGAGACAGACTGTGCCCTGGCGCTCGGGCGGCGGGTTCGGGTGGCGCTCAACGCGCGGCTGCATCTGGAGGATTTCCGTTACGTAGCCGAGGATGCCGGGCTCCGAGCGCTCTTTTTCGCACCGAGGTTCGCAACGGAGGCGCACGCGTTGGCCGAGGAGTTCGGCATCGCGGTGATCCCGTTCGAGGAAGACGCCAGCTTTGAACACACGTACGAGGGTCTCATCGCGAAAGCGAAATCCGAGCCGGTGTTGCGCGACCTCGATCCTGAAGGCGCGGCGTGGATTTCCTACACTTCAGGGACAACCGGACGGCCCAAGGGAGTCGTGCTGTCGCATCGCGCGCTGCGCGAGGTGGCGCTGAATCTGCTGCTGGAGCTGGCACCGGTCCGCGAAGGGGAACGGGTTTTGCTTACCCAGGCCGTTTCGCACGCGTCGGGGTACTTTGTGCTGCCGTATTTGATCAGTGGCGCGGGCGTGCACGTCATGCCGAAGTTTGACGCGGATGAAGTGTGGCATCGGTCCCGAGAGGGGCATTTCCGCACGCTCAAAGCGGTTCCGGCGATGCTCGAACCATTACTGGACGCGGCGCGCGGCGAGTGGGGGTTCGAGACGATCGTCTACGGGGCGTCGAGCGTGGCGTTGCCGGTGCTGGAGCGCGCGCTCGATCGGTTCGGGCCGACGTTGGTGCAGGACTACGGGCAGTCCGAGGCGCCGATGACGATTACCTGCCTGAGCAAGGCCGATCATCTTGACCCGTACGCGAGGCAGTCCGCGGGGCGGCCTTGGCGGTCGGTAGCGGTCGAGGTGCGCACCGAGGACGGCCGGGTGGCTCGGGCCGGGGAGATCGGGGAAGTCTATGTGCGCGGGTCGCATTTGATGTCCGGATATCACCGCAAACCCGAGGCCACGGCGGCGGCTCTGGTCGACGGATGGTTGCGCACCAAGGATCTCGCGCGGGCGGACGAGCGCGGGTTTGTCCATCTCCAAGGGCGCAATGACGAAATGATCAATTCCGGCGGGTACAACATCGCTCCTCGCGAGGTAGAGAACGAGCTGTCGGCGCACGCCGCGGTCAGCGAGGCGGTGGTGCTCGGCCTTCCCGATCCGCGCTGGGGCGACGCGGTCACGGCGGTGGTGCGGTTGCGGGACGCCCAAGCCGCGTCCAGTCAGGAGTTGATCGAGTTCGTCCGGCCCCGGCTGGGGATTCGCACGCCGCGAAGGCTGGAGATCTGGGACGCCATTCCGCGCACGCCGTACGGGAAGGTCGACCGGGTCGAATTGCGCGACAAGCTGATCGGAGGGTTCGAGTGAACACCGGCGACATTGAGATCTTAGGCGTGGGGATGCATCCCTTCGGCCGGTACCCCAATTCCTCGCTGAAGGATCTCAATCGCGTCGCGTGTGTGTCCGCGCTGGTTGACGCCGGGCTTGAGGTGCGCGACCTCGACGCGGTTTACGCGGCCAATGCGATGGCGGGATTGCTTCAGGGGCAGGAGATGATCCGCGGTCAATCGGTCATGCGGGAGATCGGGATCGAGCGCATCCCCGTCACGAACGTCGAGAACGCTTGCGCGAGCGGGTCGACTGCGTTGCGTCAGGCCGTCCTCGCGATCCGCGCTGGGTCGGCGGACGTCGTGCTGGTCGCGGGTGTGGAGAAGATGTTCGTGGAGGACCGTTCCCGGACGCTCGCGGCGTTGGAGTCCGCGGGCGATCTCGACGTGGTGTCCGGGATCGGGCTGCAGTTCACCGCGGTCTACGGGATGCGGCTGCGCAAGCTCATCGCGGAGGGCAGGCTGACGGTGGACGATCTGGTCGCGGTTTCCGTCAAGAGTCACGCCAATGGCGAGCGCAATCCCTATGCACAGCACCGGAAAGTCGTCAGTCCTGAGGAAGTGCTGGGTTCGCGGCCGATCGCTGATCCGTTGACGTTGCTGATGTGCAGCTCCATCTGCGACGGTGCGGCGGCGGTCGTGGTGGCACGACGCGGGGCGGTGCCAGCGAACGAAAGGCCGAGCATCCGGATCAGGGCGTCGCAGGCCGCAACGGGGTACACGACCACCGGAAACGAACCGTCGCTGACCGAACTGTGCGCGGCGGCGGCGTATGCGGAGGCGGGGCTCGGACCCGAGGACGTCGACGTCGCCGAGGTGCACGATGCGATGGCTCCTGCCGAACTCATCGCGTACGAGCAGCTCGGTTTCTGCGGTCCGGGCGACGCCGGCGCGCTGCTCGACAGCGGGGCGACCCAGATCGACGGCTCCCGTCCGGTCAACCCGAGCGGCGGGCTGTCGTCGCGCGGGCACGCGGTGGGGGCGACCGGGTTGGCCCAGATCGCCGAGCTGACCTGGCAGTTGCGCGGCGAAGCGACCGGACGGCAGACCCAGCGTCCGCGCATCGGCCTCGCCCACAACAACGGCGGCTGGCTGGAGGGCGAGTCAGCCGTCTCGAGCGTGCATCTGCTGGAGAGGACCGAGCCATGGGACTGAACGCCGCTTTGCAGGTTCCGACCACCGCCGAACGGCCGCGCGACAACGGGTCCGCGCTCGTGGGCAGCCGTTGCGGGCAGTGCGGTGCGGCCTCGTTCCCGGCGCGCGCGGTCTGTCATCGATGCGGGACAGCTGCGCCCGCCGAACACACTTTCGCGGCGAGCGGCGTGCTGCTCACCTACACGACTGTGCACGTCGCGAGGCCCGGGCTGCCCGCGCCGTACACGCTCGGCCAGATCGCCCTCGACGACGGCGGGCCGATGGTATTCGGCCAGGTCAGGACGGACGGAGACGAGCCTGAGGCGGGGATGGCCGTGCGGGTGAGGATCGGCGAGACGCCGCGCTACTGGTTCGTACCCGAGCGTTTCGCTGGTTGATACGGTGACCTCACTCGACGAAAACGCAGAGGTGGCCAGTGACTGAAACCCCCGACGGCTCCACAGTCCGCGCGGTCAGCCGGGCGATCGACATCCTGTTCGCGCTCGGGCACAATCCGCTCACGCTCGGCGACGTGGCGGAGGTCGTCTCGCTGTCGAAGCCGACGACGTACCGGCTGCTGAGCACGTTGCGCGCCAAGGGAATGGTCGTGCAGGACCAGGCCAGCGGACACTACGGGCTCGGCCCCGGCTGTTTTCACCTGATGTCGTCGATCTCGAACGGGAACGCGGGCTTCATCTTCGAGGCGACCGACGCGCTGGAGCAACTGCGCGACGTCACCGCGGAGACCGTCGCGGTGCACGTGCGCGCCGGCCGTTCCCGCATCTGTGTCAAGGAACTCCCGAGTCCGCACCTCATCCGCTACATCGCGGGCGTCGGCGTTTCCGAGGGCATCCACACCGGGTCGGCGGGCAAGACGCTGCTCGCGTTCATGCCCGAGGCGGAGCGCGAACGCCTGCTCAAGGACCTCCCGCTCGACCCGACGACGCCGAACACGATCACCGACCTCGAAACCCTGCGCGCCCAGCTGAAGAGCATCGCGGCCGCTGGTATCGCGCACAGCCACGGCGAACGGGCGGTGGGCGCGGTCGGCGTCACCGCGCCGATCACGGACGCGAACGGTTTCGCGCTCGCGGCGTTGAGCGTCATCGGGCCGGAAGGCCGTCTCGGCAAGGAGAAAATCGCCGAGATCGAACGACACGTACGGGAAGTCGCGGCCCGGATTTCGGCGACGGTATCCGGAGCGTCCGAAGTGGACTGAACGAGACGGAGGTCCAGTGCCCCACGATGGCGACGACAGCACCACAGCGAACGACGGCCGGGTTTCGCTCCGCGCGCGGTACGAGCCGACCACTGCCGAGCCCGCGCTGAAAGCCTGGAGCGACAGCAGGATCGCCGAGCCCGGACCGTTCCGGCCGCGCTTCATGGTCTACTCCGGACTCGGCCCGCCCGCGATGACCGCGGAACGGCTCGCCGTGCTGCAGGAGGTCGGCGCGGAGTCGTTTCTGCTGGCCGCCGACCTCCCCTCGCAGCTCGGTTTCGACCCCGACCACGAGCTTTCGCACGCCCAGGTCGGCCGGGCCGGAGTGTCCTGCGCGACGCTCGACGACTTCGCCACGATCTGTTCCCGGCTCGATCTCGCCGCCGCGGACAGCGTCGGGATGCTGCAGAACTCGCTCGGACACGTCGCGCTCGGAATGGTCCACAGTGTACTGTCCGATCGAGACGCCCGGCACGTCAAGCTGGTGATGCAGAACGATCCGCTCAAGGAATTCACCGCGCGCGGCACCGAAATCCACTCCCCCGCGCAAGCGCTGCGGATCGCCGCCGATTGCGTGGCGTTCGCGATCGACGAGGACATGCCCGGAGCGGCGCTCACCGTCTGCTCCAACCATTACGACGTCGCGGGCGCGGGTCCGTTGCTGGCGGTGGCTTTCGCTTTCGGCAACGCCATCGCATACCTGGACGAATTGGTCGCGCGCGGCTACGAACCCGCGGACGTCGCCGGGAAACTGATGTTCTTCCTCAACGAGCGCAGCGATTTGTTCGTGGAGGCCTCGGTTTTCCGCACCGCGCGGATCTTGTGGAGCGAGATTCTGCGTGACCGGTACGGCATTCCGGTCGCCGAACAACCCGTCGCGAAGCTCATGGGCTACGCGCACGGGCTGGAATCCGCCGAGGAACCGCTGGTCAACATCCCGCGCGTGACGCTCAGCGTGCTCGGGTCCATGCTCGGCGGCGTCGATTACCTCTGCGCCACCGGTTACGACGAGGCATTGCGCATCCCGTCCGCCGACGCCGCCGCGCTCGCCGTGCGCACGATGCAGGTCGTCGCGTACGAGCACGGCACGCTGACGACGATCGATCCGCTCGCGGGCAGCGCCAAACTGCGCGACGTGGACGAGCAGGTGATGCGCAAAGTCCGGCTCGAACTCGACCGGCTCGCCGAAGCCGGCGGCCCGCTGGAAGCCATCGAGAACGGCTACATCGCTGGGCGCATCGACGAAAACCGCGGTGCGCGCCAGGAACAATTGCGGACCGGCGAGCGGCTGATGGTCGGCCACGGCGTATTCGACGCCAAGGCCCGCGCTGAGTGGTTCGCGGGCAAGAGTTCGGGCGAGATCGACTTCGCGAAGGTCGAGCGGGAGGCCGTCGAGCGGATCACCGAGCACAAGCGCCGCCGCGACACCGCGCTGGTCGACCGGGCGCTCAAGGCGGTCGAGACCGCGGCCGCTGGGACCGAGAACCTCGTCCAGCCCAGCATCGAGGCATTGCGTGCCGGCGCGACCTCCGCCGAGATCGTCGGTGCCACCCGGGAAGGGTTCGACAGATGACACGCGTCGTACTCGCCAAACTCGGACTCGACGGCCATGACGTCGGCGTCCGGCTCATCGGCAAACACCTCGCCAACGCCGGATTCGAAGTCATCTACCTCGGCAAACGCGTCCCCACCACCACCATCGTCCACGTCGCCATCCAGGAGGACGCCCACGCCGTCGGGCTCAGCTGTCTCAGCGGCGGGCTCGGTCACTTCGCCTCGCTGACCGTCGAAGGGCTACGCCGCGAAGGCGCAGACGTCCCGGTTCTCGCCGGCGGCATCGATGAGCCCGCCGAGATCGAGCGCATGATGGCGGCGGGCGTGCATCGGCATTTCGGGCCCGGTGCCTCGATGGAGGAGATCGTGACGGCGTTCCGCGAGGCGACCTGACGCCGTCCTCTACCCGCCTCCCGCTCAGCCGATCGGGAGGTCCCGGTCCTGCCCTCAAGAGGCCCGGCAAGACCCCCCTTGACCTGCGTGACCAGGGCGAGTAGACAAGCCATATCACGTAGTGGTTCGCACGTTTCATTGGACGAAACACAGAGAGTTTCGTCCCGACGGCCGTCGAAGGTGGCGGAAGGAGCGGGCAATGGCGCCGGCGCAGGAACCGACCCAGGCACGACCCGAGACGAGACTGGCCAAGGTCGCGGTGACCGCGCTCTCGGCCTCGAGCATCGAGAACTACGACTTCTTCATCTACGGCACCGCGGCGGCGCTGGTCTTCCCCCAGCTCTTCTTCCCCGAGCAAACCGCGCTGACCAGCGCATTGCTCAGCTTCGCGACCTTCGCGGTCGGCTTCATCGCCCGGCCGCTCGGCGGCGTGCTCTTCGGCCACATCGGCGACGTGCACGGCCGCAAGAAGGCGCTGATCGGCGCGCTCGCCGGGATGGGGCTCGCGTCGACGCTCATCGGCCTGATGCCGACGCACTCGGTGATCGGGGTCGCCGCGCCGATTCTGTTGGTATTGCTGCGTTTTCTGCAGGGCATCGCGGTCGGCGGACAGCTCGGCGGCGTCGTCCTGCTCGCGATGGAGAGCGCGCCGCCCCGCAAGCGCGGCTTCTTCTCCAGTTTCGCGCAGGCGGGCGGTCCGGGCGGCATCATTCTCGGCAACCTCGCCTTCATCGCGGCTATCCGGTTCACCTCGCCCGCGGCGTTCGAGGCGTGGGGCTGGCGCGTTCCGTTCCTCGCCAGCGCCGTGCTGGTCTGGCTGGCCATCCACCTGCAGCTGCGCCTCGAGGACACCGACGCGTTCCGGCGGCTCAAGCAGGTCAAGAAACCGGCCGCCGGCCGCTCCCCCGTGCTGCGCGCGTTTCGCGTCCACTACAAGCAGATCGCGTTGGTCGCGGCCGCCTACATCGGCATCAACGTGACCTACTACCTGTTCATGACGTTCGCGGTTTCCTACAGCACGAACTCCGCGATTTTGGGGCTGTCCAAGGACACCATCCTGCTCGCCGTCCTCGTGGCGGCCGGGGTGCAGCTGGTCTTGCTCCCGGTGTCCGGCGCCATCTCAGACCGCATCGGACGGCGCGCGATGCTGCTGGCGGGTTCGGGGATGCTCTGCGCCTTTTCGTTCGCGTTCTGGCCGCTGCTGAACACGAAGTCGACGTTCCTGATCCTGGTCGCGTTCATCGTCGGCCTCGGCCTGATGCACACCACGATGTACGGACCGCAGGGCGCGTTCTTCGCCGAGGCGTTCTCCACCGGGCTCCGGTACTCCGGCGTTTCGCTGGGCGTGCAGCTGGGGGCCGTGATCGGCGGTGCGTTCGCTCCGCTGATCGCGACGTCGCTGTACGCGGCGACCGGATCCTCGATGTCGGTGGCCATCTACATGGCGGCGGTCTGCGCGATCACCTTCGGCGCCGTGCTCCTCATGCCGGAAACCCACCTGAAAGACATCAACGAGCCAGTGGTGGCAGCCGAACCCGCCGCCGCGAGCGATCCAGCCCACTGAGCAAAGGAGAAGCAGCATGGCGATGCCCACCCGGCATCTCGGCAAGCTCGACGTCGGCGCCCAAGGGCTCGGCTGCATGGGCATGAGCGATTTCTACGGCAGCGGCGACGAAACCGAGTCGATCGCGACCGTGCACCGCGCGCTCGACCTCGGCGTGACGCTCCTGGACACCTCCGACATGTACGGCTACGGCGCCAACGAGGAACTGGTCGGACGGGCGATCGCCGGCCGCCGCGACGACGTCGTCCTGGCCACCAAGTTCGGCGTCGTCCGCGCGGAGGACGACTCGATGGCGCGTTCGGTGCGCGGTGACGCGGAATACGTCCGGCAGGCGTGCGACGCTTCCCTGCGCCGACTCGGTGTCGACCGCATCGACCTTTACCAGCAGCACCGGGTCGATCCCGCCGTCGAGATCGAGGAGACGGTCGGGGCGCTGGCGGAGCTGGTCGCGGCCGGGAAGGTGCGCCACATCGGGCTGTCGGAGGCGTCCGCGGAAACGATCCGCCGGGCGCACGCGGTGCACCCGATCACGTCAGTGCAGACCGAATGGTCGCTGTGGTCGCGCACGATCGAGGACGAGGTGGTGCCGGTCTGCCGCGAGCTGGGCATCGGGATCGTGCCGTATTCGCCGTTGGGCCGCGGCATTCTCACCGGCCGCTACCGTTCGACGGACGACTTCGAGAAGGACGACTTCCGGCGGACGTCACAGCCGCGCTTCGCCGAGGGGAACCTCGAACGCAACCTGGAATTCGTGCGGGCGCTGGAAGAACTCGCCCGACAGCGTGGTGTCACGGCGGGTCAGCTCGCGCTGGCGTGGGTACACAGCCACGGCGACGACGTCGTGCCGATCCCGGGCACGAAGAAGCGGAGCAGGCTGGAGGAAAACGTCGCGGCCGTTGATATCTCGCTGTCCGCCGCTGACGTGGCGGCGATCGAACAAGCGGTGCCTGCGGATCAGATCGCCGGCGAGCGGTATTCCCCGGACCGGATGTCGTTGCTCGAATGACCTTGATGGGTTGGTGAAATGCGTTTCGCAGACCGTGTGGTGATCGTGACCGGCGGCGGTGGCTCCGGGCTGGGCCGGACGCTGGTCCGCCGCTTCGCCGCCGAGGGCGCCGCCGTGGTGGTCGCCGACCGCGACGAGGCGGCGGCCGGCCAAGCCGCCGCCGAGGTGGAAGAACAGGGCGGACGAGCGTTAGCGGCAAGGACCGATGTGCGCAGCGATGACGACGTCCGCGCGCTGGTCGAAGCCACCAGATTCGCTTACGGCCGCATTGACGTCCTCGTCAACAACGCCTTCACGTCCAATCCGGCGTCCATTCTGGACACTCGCATCGAGGACTGGCAACGCGACCTCGACGTCGTGCTGACAGGCGCCTTCCGCTGTTCCCAGCAGGTCCTGCCGACGATGATCGACCAACGGCGCGGCGTGATCATCAGCGTCTCGTCGGTGAACGCGCACACCCACGTCGGCGCGGCAGGCTACAGCGCCGCGAAAGCCGGGGTGGAAGCGCTGACCCGCAACCTGGCCGTCGAGTTCGCGCCCTTCGGGATCCGGGCGAACGCGCTGGTGCCCGGCACTTTCCGCACCGACGTCTGGAAGGAACGGCAGAAGATCGACCCGGACCTCCTCGACCGCCTGGCGACCTGGTATCCGCTCGGCCAGGTCGGCGTGCCCGACGACATCGCGTCCGCGGCGCTGTTCCCGGCTTCGGACGAGGCGTCGTTCATCACCGGGAGCCTGCTGCCGGTCGACGGGGGTCTGCTGGCGGGCAATCCGCAGTTCGCGCGCGACGTGCATCCGGAGAACCACCGATGAAGGACGAGGTGCGCGTTTCGCTGGTGCAGTTCAGTTCGGCGGTACTGGACTGCCCGGGCAACGCCAAACGGATGGCGGAGTTCGTCGAGCGCGAGGCACAGGAGCACGGGGCCGAGCTGATCGTTTTCCCTGAGCTCAGCAACACCGGGTACGTCCGCTCCGCGCGCGACGACGCCTATGCCGAGAGCCTCTACGCCGCGTCGGAACTCGTGCCCGGCCCGACCACGGAGGCGCTGGGCGAAGCCGCTCGCCGTGGTGGTGCGCACGTCGTAGTTGGTATGTCGCAACGGCATCCGCTGATACCAGAGGTGCTCTACAACAGCGCCGTGCTGATCGGTCCGTCCGGAGACGTGGCCGGCATCCAGCACAAGGTGCATCCGTGCCGCGACGAGAAGGAATATTACGTTCCCGGCGATGAGATCTCCGTGTTCCCCACTGCGCTCGGCACGCTCGCGCTCAACGTTTGCTACGACGTCCGGTTCCCCGAAATGGCCCGCGTGCAGACCCTCGCGGGTGCCGAGGTCGTCGTCTCGCTGTGGGCGTCGGCGGTGCAGCCGGGCAAGGTTCTGTCGGACAGCATCGTCTCGCGGTGTGCGACCAGGGCGATGGAGAACGCTGTGTTCTTCCTGGGCTGCAACCGAACTGGCACTGATGACGAGCAGCGCTTCTACGGCCGAAGCGCCATCGCGGGCCCGAGCGGTGAAGTGCTGGCGCGCTCGGACGACGACCGGGAGGACGCCGTCCGGGCAGTGCTGCGGGGTGCAGATCTCAAAGCGCAGCGCCGATATCTCACGATTTTCCGCGACCGCAGACCGGAATTGTACGGCCGCGTCACCGAACCGCTCTCCCGCCCGGAGCCCCTATGACCTCGGACCTCAGCCAGTGGACGGCTGAACAACTCGGCGCCGCTTACGCGTCCGGCGATCTTTCTCCGGTAGAAGCGACAATGGCGGCGCTGGACGCGATCGACGTCGATCTCCGCGCTTTCGCTTACGTCGACCAGGAAGGCGCGCTCAAGCAAGCGTCCTTGAGCGAACAACGCTGGGTCGACGGGCGCGCACTGGGACCGCTCGACGGCGTTCCCGCGTCGATCAAGGACCTCTTCCTCACCCGCGATATGCCCACGCTGCGCGGTTCGCGTCGCACCGACCCGACGCAGCGTTGGGACACCGACAGCCCCGCCGCGGCTGCGCTCCGCGCGAACGGTCTGGTCCTGCTCGGCAAGACGACGACTTCCGAACTCGGCTGGAAAGGCGTCACCGACAACCCTATCGACGGCATCACGCGCAACCCGTGGGACCCGAGGCTCACCGCAGGCGGATCGAGCGGCGGCAGCGGCGTGGCGGTTCGGGCGGGAATGGGCGCGGTGTCCGTGGCCACCGATGCGGCCGGCTCAGTCCGGATCCCGGCCGCGTTCTGCGGCGTCGTGGGCTTCAAGCCGACACACGGACGCATCCCGATGCATCCGCCGAGCGTCCTGGGCACCCTGGCACACGCCGGACCGATGGCCCGCTCGGTAGCCGACGTCGCCGCGCTGACCGACCTCCTCGCCGCACGGGACCACCGCGATCCCTCCTGGACACCGACAATCGGCGAAACAGCGGAACCCATCAGGGTTGCGTTCTCACCGGCGCTCGGTCGCGTGGACGTGCACCCGGAGATCGCCGCCCTCGTCGCGGAAACCGTCGCCTCGTTGGCCGAAGCGGGCTTGCAGGTCGAGGAGTCCGACCCCTCTTTCCCGGACCCGGCAGGCGCATTCGACGTACTGTGGTCCGTCGGCGTCGCGCACATCGTCCGGCGCTACGGCGGCACGGCACCGCTCGATCCGGGCCTGCAGAAGCTCATCGAACGAGGTGCCCGCTACGAGACGGCCGACTATCTCGACGCGCAAAGCGAACTCGCCGCGCTCGGCGTCGCCATGGGCGAATTCCACACGCGTTACGACGTCCTGCTCACGCCGACCGTGCCGATCGAACCCTTCGCCGCGGGCCACGACGTGCCACCGGACAGCGGGATGACCGACTGGCCACAGTGGACGCCGTTCACTTACCCGTTCAACCTGTCCCGGCAACCCGCGCTCAGTGTCCCAATTGGACGGACGTCCCGCGGCCTGCCGGTCGGCCTCCAGCTCGTCGGATCCCGTTTCGCGGACTCGACGGTCCTGAAAGTCGGCGCCCTGATCGAACAATTACGTCCCGCGCTCACCTATCCGCAGGAGAACGCATGAAGTTCGGCGTCAACACTTTCGTGACCGACGAAAGCATCCGCCCTGACGCGCTGGGCCGAGCACTGGAAGAGCGCGGCTTCGAAACGCTGCTCGTCACTGAACACTCGCACATCCCGGCGAAACGGGAGACGCCCTGGTCCGGCGGCGGCGAACTGCCGCGCGAGTACTACCGCACCTACGACCCGTTCGTCGCCCTCGCCATCGCCTCCGCGGCCACGACCACGCTCACCCTCGGCACCGCCGTCGCCCTGCTGGCCCAGCGCGACGTCTTCCAGACCGCGAAAGAAGTCGCGACGCTCGACGTCCTCTCCGGCGGGCGAGTCCTGTTCGGAGTCGGAGTCGGATGGAACCGCGAGGAAATGCGCAACCACGGCGTCGAACCGCGCCGCCGCGGCCCGCTGCTGAACGAGAAACTCGCCGCGCTCAAAGCGATCTGGACCGCTGACGAGGCCGAATTCCACGGCGAGCACGTCGACTTCGATCCGGTCTGCTCCTGGCCGAAACCCGCGCAGCACCCGCACCCGCCCATCGCCATCGGCGGCGAAAGCCCAGCCGCACTCGACCGGCTCGCCCGCTACGGCGACGAATGGATGCCCCGCGCGAAACCCCCGGTCGACGAACTGCGCCGCGTCGCGTCATGGCTGGCCGACCAGGGGCGATCCGATGTCCGCACGACGCTCTGCGGAGCCACATTGGACTCTGACATCGCGGCGTACGCCGAAGCCGGAGTAGCCCGGGTGACGTTCACTCTGCCGCCCCTGCCGGACCGGGAAACGGTGCAATACCTGGACAAACTGGCGGCCTACGTCGAACGGCAAACACGCTGAATGCGGTCACTGCCAGCTTCGGCAGTGACCGCATCAGTTTTTGAAGACTAGATACCCATGCTCGCGCCGAGCGTGTCCAGCGCCTTGTTGACCATGCCCTGGGCCGCGGCGTTCAGGTTGGCGTTGGTGCCGTTCACGACCCAGTCCGAGCCGGAGAACATCACCACGGTCACGCCGTTGTCGACGCCGCCGTCAGTGCCGCTGCTGTTGATGCCGAGCAGCGAAGCCGCCTTCACCGACGCTTCGCCCAACTCGCGGGAGTCGTTGTCCGAAGTGTCCTGGTCGTTCGCGGTCTGCGTGTCGCCGAAGATCGCGCCGATCACCTTGCTCTTGTAGAACATCAGCGCGAACTGCCTGCCCTTGATGCCGTGCTCCTTGTAGAAGAAGTGCGGGCACGGGCTCTTCTTGTCGTAACAGTCGTCGCCGAGGACGTAGAACGGCACCTTGTGCGCGCCGAGCGACTTTCCGTTGCTGTCCTTGAAAGTCGTGGTGCCCTGGTGGTCGGGATCGGGGTCGGGGTCGCTGCCGTCGGTGTCGACGGCCAGGCCGGAACCGTAAGCGTAGACGCCCTTCGCCACCTGGTAGACGTTGACGTTCTTGGCCCGCGTCATGGTGTTGATGTGCGGCTGGGTATTGACCTTGTTCGCGTTCGTGCTGTTCTTCTTGACGCCGGCCAGCACCTCCGCGGCCGTGTACGACTTGGCCGCGGTGTCCGCGGTGGACGCGTGAGCGGAGTTGACAGCGAGCGGCACGGCGAGCGCCAGAGCGGCGCCAACCACAGCGAAACGCCTACGGGAGGATGACATGACCGGGCGACCTCCAGCCTTCATTAGGAAAACTTCCTAACATAGTGAACCATCCGTGACCAGTCGTTGTCACGAGGTCACTTCGAGAAAGTTCGAGGCGGCGGCCTGGTGCTGGGGATCCACGCGGGACAGGTGCCGCTGACCGGCACGCCGCCCGCGGATCAGTCCGGCTAGTGCAGCTCGAAAGTGAAGAGCTGACGCCCCTCCACCAGCACCCGAATCTGGATGACCTCGCTGACGCGGCGCGGCAGAGCGTCGCGCATCGCGAAGAAGATCGTCCTGATCGCCTGGAACATCGCGGCGCGGTCTTTCGCCAGCCGATAACTGACCGGGAGACTCAGGTCCACACCGGATCGATTGTTCTTCTGCGCGTCGTCGAGAAGCGACGCGACGCGGAGGGCGAAGTCGCTCGCCAGGTCGTAGTCCCCGGCCCGCTCGGTGCCGCGCACCTCCGGCGGCGTCAGCAACAGCGGGTCGAGCCTCCGGGCGGCGTCCAAGACGGCCTTGCTCGGCCCAGCCGGTTTGAGGTTCGGTTTGGGCGCGTCCCGCGACGGAGAGAAGTCGAATGCGACCGACGGGCCCGGGATGATTTTTTCGCCGGGCGCGGACGGAACCGGCGGCGCGACGGACGGCGGCACGACCTGGGCGTACGGGCTGCCCGCGCCCTCCTGCTGACGTTCCATCGCCTTGCCCGGCTGCTGGTTGATCCATCCCTCCACGAGGCTGTGGATGGAGCCCTGCTCCTCGGGCTTGAGGTGTGCCTGATCCATCGCCACGTCGACAAGCTTGAGTATTCCCGACGCGACCGCCGACTTGGCGCCGTCCACGACGAGCTTCCGCAGGCCGTCGGACAGCCCTAGCCGGCGGAGGATCGGCGTGAGGGTCGAATCGACGACCACGGAGCCGACCGCCTCGCCCGCGTTCTTCGGCTGTTTGTCCGGGTCGGCCTTCACCGGAGAGATGCCCAAGTGCGTCACCCGATTCTCCGGAACGACGGACGGCAGCTTCTTGGCGACCTCGTGCGCGAGGACGGCCGGCGTGCCGGACACCGGCCCGGACAACCACGCCTGAACCGACGCCATCTTCAACGCATCGCCGACGAACAGCTTCAGGATCGCGGACTTCACCTCGTCGGTGTTGTGCAGCGTCTGGCCACCCTGGACACGCTGTACCTCAGTCAGGTATTCGGCGAGCGCCTTCTCTACCTTGCCGACCGGCACGCCCGGCTTCTCGCTGGTGCGGTCGATCTGCCGCTGGATCGCCGCGACCGGACCGCCGGGCACCGCCGACCCCGCGTCGGCCGCCCGCTCGGCCGAGTCCCCGGGGGAACTGACCCCAGGCACGAGGCGGCTCGCGTGCCGCTGCTGCACCACGTGGGCCGCCTCGTGCGTCAGGAGGGGTTCGTCGGGAGTGCCGGCGACGACGATGTCCTCGCCCGAGGTGTACGCGACCGCGTCCAGGTCCCGGGCGGAGCGGGCCGCGTCGGGACCGGTGTGCACCCGGACACCGCTGAGGTCCTCGCCCCACCGGTCTTCCAGCCGGTGCCGCACTTCGGACGGCAGCGGCGTCCCGGGCGAGCGCGCCGGGATCTGGCTGAAGTCCGTTGAGACGGCGGCCGGCGTCTCGTGGACGTCGTCCGGCGCGACCTGGGCTACCGGATCAGGTTTCCGCCTCGTCGGACGGTGGTCGTGAGCCCGCATACCGCGCCTCGCTTCCGATCGCCTGGCTACGGCTTCAGCCCCCAGGATCGGCCGCGTGCGTCACCGTCGCATCACCGCCGCGTCAGGACGCGCAGTAGGCCTTGAGCGCCGCGTTGCCGAGCGTGGTCTGTCCCCGGGTCGCGGCTCCCGCCAGATGGTTCTCGTTGGCCGCGACCAGCACCTGCTTGCTGCCGTCGTCGCTGGTCAGCCACAGGTTGTAGTAGCCGAGCACCCCGCCGCTGTGATTCCAGACCGGGCCGCAGGCCGTCGGCGACAGGCCGATTCCCAGCCCGTATTGGTTGCCCGCGTTGTCGGTCGGCACTGTCGTCTTCAGCTCGGCCTGCTGCTGCGGCGGCAGGAGTTTTCCGCTCAGCAGCGCGCGTTCGAAGGTCGCCAGATCGTCCTCTGTGGACACAATGGCGCCCGCGGTGCCGAATGCCTGCACGTTGGAGACCGTGACGTCGTTGTAGAACGCGCCGAGCGCGATGTAGTAGCCGTTCAGATAGTTGCCGGCCAAGCCGGGATCAGCGGTCGGGAAGGAAGTGCTGCTCAAGCCGAGCGGCTCGATGACGCGCTTCTGGATCTCCGCCGCCGGTTCGTTCCCGGTCACCGCCTTGATCACCATGCCGGCGACCACGTAGTTGGTGTTCGAGTAGTGGAACGAGGTGCCCAGCGACGGGTGCGACGTCGCGATGTCCACCAGCGTCTGCGGCGGCCACGGCTGGCGGGGGTTGGTGTTCGCGACGTAGGGGCCGAGGAACCGCAGGTCGCCCGCGTAGTCCGGCAGGCCGGAGGTCTGGTGCAGCACCTGGCGGACGGTGATCTTCGTGCCGTCGTTCCCGTTGGCGTTCACCGCGCCGGGCAGCCAGCGGGCGAGCGGGTCGTCGAGGGAAAGCCTGCCCTCGGCTTCCAGCCGCAGCAGGACGGCCGCGGTGAACGCCTTGGTGTCGCTGCCGATCCGGAACTGCGCTTTCGGGTCAGCCGGGGTCTTGGTGGTGAGATTTCCGTATCCGGCGTGGATGTATTGCGCGGTTTCGCCGTTCCGGACCAGGCCGATTACCCCGGGATATCCCGCGCTGACCCCGCCCTGGGCTCCGGCTTGGAGGATCTCCGCCGGAGTCTCCGCCGATGCCGGACTGGCCAGGCCGGTCAAGGCGGCCACCACCGCTACCGCGACAGCTCCGAAAGCTTTGCGTCTCATCGCACTCCTCGCGTCGAAGGTCGCCGGGCTTGCCGATTCCTGAACGGGCACAGCAGTTTCCGGCGAGAGGAATGCGCAACGTATCCGCTTCCGATCAAACTTCGATGAATCGTCAGAGCTTGGCCGCGTCCGCGATCGCCTGCGCGAACGGCCGCGGCGCCTCCTGCGGCACGTTGTGCCCGATCCCGTCCAGGATCCGGTGTTCGTACCCCCCGGTGAACTTGGCGCGGTAAGCCTTGCCGTCCTTGGCCGCGCCGTCGAAGTCGCTGGCCAGCGTGATCGCCGGAACGCCGATGGTCGCGCCCGCCGCGAGTTTCTGTTCGTACGCCTCGTACTGCGGCTCGCCCGGAGCGAGGCTGAGCCGCCAGCGGTAGTTGTGGATGACGATCGCGACGTGGTCCGGGTTGTCGAACGCCGCGGCGCTGCGGTCGTATGTCGCGTCGTCGAAGTGCCAGGTCGGCGACGCCGTCTTCCAGATCAGCTTGTTGAAGTCGTGCCGGTTCGCCGCGTAGCCGGCGCGGCCGCGTTCGGTTGCGAAGTAATACTGGTACCACCAGCCCAGTTCCGCGGCCGGGGGCAGCGGCTGAAGGTTGGCCTTGAGGTTGGCGACGATGTACCCGCTCACCGGGACAACCGCCTGGCACCGCTGCGGCCACAGCGCCGCGATCACCGCGGCCGTCCGGGAACCCCAGTCGTAGCCGCCGAGAATCGCTTTGTCGATCTTCAACGTGTCCATCAGCGCGACGACGTCCTGCGCGATAGCGGTCTGCTGTCCATTTCGGACAGTACTGGCCGACTTGAACACCGTCGATCCGAACCCGCGCAGGAACGGGACGATCACCCGGAACCCTTGCGCGGCAAGCAGAGGCGCGACGTCGGCGTAGCTGTACGGGTCGTACGGCCAGCCGTGCAACAGCAGCACCGGCTTGCCGTCAGCCGGACCGAATTCCGCGTAAGCCATCGAAACGAGACCGGCGTCGGCGTGCTTGATCGTGCCCAGCGAGGTGTGCTCGCCAGAGCCCGCCCGCAAATCCGCTCCGGCGGCGGGCTGGGAGACGGCGGGCTGCGACGCGGCGGGCGAGGAGCAGGCAGCGAGAGAGGTCGCCGCCAGACCGGCCGCGAACGCCTGGGTGAATCGTCTCCTGCTGATCATCTGAACTCCTGTGCGCGAGATCGTGGGACGGCCTCGACGCTAAGGAGCCCGGCCGCCGCCCGCGCCCGTCGGATGACGCAACCGGCGTAAGTCAGTCGCCCAGAGCCCGCACCGCACCAGCCAATTCGGCACGAGAACTGACGCCGAGCTTCGGGAAGATCCGGTGCAGGTGGGTCCCGACGGTCCGATGCGAAAGATAGAGCCGCTGCCCGATCTCCCGGTTCGTCAGCCCCTCGGCGGCCAGCTGCGCGATGCTCAGCTCGTGCGGAGTCAGCTTGTCCCGGGCGTCCGGGCTCCGGTTCGGGCTCGACTCCCCCGCGCTGCGCAATTCGCGCCGCGCCCGCTCGGCCCACGCCGTCAGGCCGAGCGCGTCAAAAGTCTCCCGCGCGGTACGCAGGTGCGCGCGGGATTCGACGACCCGGCGCTGCCGCCGCAGCCACTCGCCGAACGCCAGATGAACCCGCCCGCGTTCGGCGGGCCAGCCGCTCAAGTCCGCCTGCAAAGCCGCCGTGAACAGGTCTTCCGCGGTTTCCTTCGGCGCGAGCACGGCCCGCGCGTACCGGAGCCCGATGTGCAACGCCGGGGCTGACGTCATCGCGGCCAGCGGCTCCAGCTCGGCCAGGATTTCCCGCATCGCGTCGGCCTGCCCGGCCCGGACGGCGGCCTCGGTCAGCTCCGCGACGCAGTACGCGCGCAAGGCCAGCTGATAAGCCGGATCCGCAGGATCAAGCAGCCGGCGCAGGTCGGCGAACGCGTCCTCGTACCGGCCTTCGCTCAACCCCACGAGCCCGCGCGCGAGCTGGACCGTGGCCAGCACCGGACGCGCACCCGCGGCGAGCCCCGCGCGCTCGGCCTCGTCAGCGAGTGCGGTGGCCTGCTTGTGGTCGCCGCGCAAAGCCGCGATCTCGGCCTGGACCGCGAGCGCCAGCCCGCCCATGAACGGCTGGCCCGTCTCCCGCGCGAGCCGGACGGCTTCGGCGGCCGAGGGCGCGGCACCAGCCAGGTCGCCGAGCCGAACCCGGCTCCACGCCTGGACGGCCAACGCACGCGGCAACACCCCGAGCTTGCCTTGCGCCCGCAAGCCCGGCACCGCGGCCGTCGAAAAGCGGGCCGCCAGGTCGAATGCGCCGACCTGCAAGGAAGCGCTGCCCAGGTATCGGTCGGTTTCCGGGTCAGCTCCGGCCGAGCCGACAAGTACCCGGAGCTGCTCCAGCACCGCAGTGCCCCGCTCGAACGGCGCGACGTACGCAGCGACCGCGATCAGGCGCGGATCGTCGTCGGGAATGGGCAACTTGGCGGCGACGTCCAGCAGTTTCCGGCGGGCCGTCGCGCCGGGTTCAGCCCAGAAACACCGCATCGCGGCACCCCACAAGATCCGCATCGCCGCGTCGCCCTGTCCGTCGGCGGCAGATTCGGCGACGGACTCGGCGAGGGCCGCCAGCTCCCCGATCCGCGAGGGATCCTCGCGGACGCCGTCCTCGAAAGCGCTGAGCACCTGGCTCGCGGTCGCCTTGCGGCGTGGGGAAAACGACTCGTCGCGCACCAAGCGTTCGGCGGTCTCGCGGCGGCCCGATTCGACCGCCAGCTCGGCGGCTCGCAGCAACCGATCCGCCCGTGCGTCCGGGTTTTCGCTGAGCCGCGCCGCCTGCTCCAGCGCGGCGATCGCGGCGGCGGCCCCGCCTCTCCGGCGAGCGCGATCGGCCGCCGATTCCAAGGCCGCAGCCACGGTTTCGTCCGGACCGGATGCCGCCCGGGCTTGATGCCAGGCTCGCCGATCAGGCTGTTCGCGCACCGTCTCGGCCAACGCGAGCTGCGCCCGCCGACGGTCGCCGAGCGTCGCGGCGGCGGGAATGGCCGAGCGCATCAACGGGTGCCGGAAGGTCACGCAGCCGACCGCGAACTCGACCAGCCGGGCGTCGACAGCGGGGCTGAGCACCTCGGGCTCGACCGGCGTGCCGAGCAGAATGCCCGTCGCGGCAAGGGTTTCGGCGATCGAACCGGCCTCGTTGAGCGCCGCGACCAGCAGGGCGGCTCGGGTGGCTTCCGGCAGCGTCGCGACCCGGGACGCGAACGTCCGCTCAAGCCGTTCGGTCAGCGGCAGGACCGGGTCGAAGACGTCGAGTTCGGCCACGGCGGACGGAAGTTCGGTCAGCGCGAGCGGATGGCCGACGGACTCGGTGAGCAGCCGCGTCCGGACCATCGGGTCGAGCCTCGGCGCCACCGAGTCCAGCAATTCGGCAGCGGCGTCGTCGGCGAGGCGGCCGAGCGGCATCGGCGAGAGACCGGCGTCGAGCAGCGGGCCGGAATCGTCCCGGAGCGTGGCGAGCAGCGCGACCGGTTCGGTCTCGACGCGCCGGGCGACGAAGGCCAGGACGTCCGCGCTGGCGCGATCCAGCCAATGGACGTCCTCGGCGACGACCAGCACCGGCTTCGCGGCGGCGGCATCGGCCAGCAGCGTCAACGCGGCGAGCCCGACCAGATACCCGCTGGGTTCCGGCCCGTCCGCGAGCCCGAGCGCGGTTTCCAGAGCGGTCCGCTGCGGCGCGGGCAGCTCGGCGAAGCCCGCGCGGACGGGGTGCAGCAACTGGTGCAGCCCGGCGTAGGCGAGGTCCTGCTCGGCCTCGGCACCGGTCGTCCGCAGCACCCGCATTCCCGCGACCGAAGCCGCGGCCGTTGCAGCGGCGACGAGCGCGGACTTCCCGATGCCGGCCTCGCCGCGGATGAGGACCCCGACGCGTCCTTCCGGGCCGTCGACCAGTTCGGTCAGCTCCTTGAGCTCGGCGTCCCGTCCGTGCAGCGTCATGATCCCTGACGATACCGGGAGCCGACGTACGTCGACGGCGTCGTCCGACGGGCGCGAAGACGGCCGCGAGCGGCTTAGTTTCAGCCGAAAGCGACCCTCCACAAAGGAAAGCGATGAGACGCACCCGAACACTTTTCTCGGCGTTGCCGCTCGCGGCGCTGCTGGTGACGACCGTCACCCAGCTCGCGCCCAGCGCCGCCGCAGCGGAGACCACCGCCTGCGCCACCGTCCCCGCCGCCGCGCCCAGCGGGGCGAAGATCGAATCGGTGCAGGCTGAGCCGAAGCCCGGCTACTGCGAAATCACCGTCACGCTCACCCACCCCGGGGCCAATGACCACGTCAAGGTCGCCGTGGCACTGCCGCAGACCGGGTGGACCGGCCGGCTCCAGGCGGTCGGCGGCAGCGCGTACGCCGCCGGCGACTTCGGCGCACCGCTGGCCCAGGCCGCCAAGGACGGCTACGCGGGCGTGACCACTGACGCCGGCGTGCTGACCGGGCTCGACGCCTCGTGGGCACTGACCGCGCCCGGCAAGGTCAACCGGCCGCTGCTGACGAACTTCGCGACCCGCTCGGTGCACGAGGCCGCGCTGATCGGCAAGGACGTCACTCAGCGGTTCTACCACCGGCCGGTGACCTATTCGTACTGGAACGGCTGCTCGACCGGCGGCCGCCAGGGCTACTCCGAGGCGCAGAACTACCCCGGCGACTTCGACGGCATCCTGGCGAACGCGCCCGCGGTCCACTGGACGCAGTTCGCGGTCGCGACGCTCTGGCCGCAGATCGTGATGAACCAGGAGCACGATTTCCCGAGCCCCTGCGTCTTCAGCGCGTTCCGGCAGGCCGCGGTCAAGGCGTGCGACGCGAACGACGGCGTCCGCAACGGCATCGTCGACCGGCCGGACGAGTGCAGCTACGACCCGCGCTCCCTGATCGGCACGAAGGTCCTCTGCGACGGCAAGGAGGTCATCGTCACGGCCAAGGACGCCGACGTCGTGCGCAAGATCTGGGCCGGGCCGACCGACGAACGCGGCCGGAAGCTGTGGGACGGCCTCCCGAAGGGCGCCGATTTCACCTGGCTGGCCGGCACCGACGACACCCCGTCCGCGCCCGGGTTCCCGGTGGCGGTCAAATGGGTGCAGTCGTTCGTCGCCAAACAGGCCGATTTCGACACTTCGAAGCTCACCTACGCCCAGTACGCGCAGGTGTTCCGCCAGTCGGTGCGCGAGTACGACGACGTCATCGGCACCGCTGACCCGGACTTGTCGGCCTTCCGCCGGACCGGCGGCAAGCTGCTGACCTTCGTCGGCTCGGACGACCAGCTCATCCCGCCCGGCGGCACGCTGCGCTACCGCGCCGAGGTCGAACAGGCGATGGGCGGCTCCCACCGGGTGAACGACTTCTACCGGCTGTTCCTGGCCCCCGGCGTCGAACACTGCGGCGGCGGGACGGGCGCGGCGCCGACCAACCCGCTCGGCGCGCTGGTCGATTGGGTCGAACACGGCAAGGCCCCGGCCACCTTGGCGGCCTCGACCGCGGACGGGAAGCAGACCCGCGACCTGTGCGCGTACCCGCGAGTCTCGCGGTACCAGGGCTACGGCGACCCGGCCGTCGCGTCCAGCTACCGCTGCCGCTGACCTGTGCCGTGCGTGCCGACCCCAGCGGCGCGCCCCGGCCGTGCCACGCGGCGGGCCGGCCTTCAGGGCAAACAACGGCGCGGAGATGGTGAAAACGCACCAATG
>NZ_JBHZAG010000036.1:70879-81966 GCF_042754125.1 Amycolatopsis sp. NPDC059235 | reverse complement strand
GCCTTGACAAGCACCCCCAGACCGCAGGGACGCTTCGTATCGGGGTGCGGGGGAGGGGCTGGGTGCCTCGATCGTTGGGTGCAAATGCGGCGGTTTGGGGGCGGCGTTTCTCTCGCGGCGCGTGGGGGCGTGAGGGGAACCCTCACGGACTCTGATTCCCTCAGGGGTCCCCTCACGGACCTGGCTGGGCTCGTCGGGAGCCTGGCCTGCCAGGAAGCGTGGTGAGAAGCGAACGGCCGGTTCCTTCTGCGCGCTCCTCTTGCGCACGCGTGCCTCTTGCGCACGCGTGAAGGCCCACAGCGCGGTGCCGCCTAAGAACCCTCATCCGCACTAGCAAAGCAATGAAGGGACCCTTCAACCCTCACCATCCGTAGCCGTGAATGGTCCCTTCACCCCACTTATCGACGACTCACAGCCACTGCCACCACCCGAACGGCGCAAGATCCTCACGCTCACCGGGAGTGACGGTAGGGTTTGCCCACTCTCGGCGTCGCTACTGGACAGAAAGTGGGGAGCAGACCTTGCACCCGGTCGGTCGAGCGCAGAGCATGGACGTCGTGTCCGACTTCCCCTATGCGCTGGTCGTCCCGTGGGTCCTGGTCGGCATCCTGGTGTTCGTGGTGCTGGCCCTCGCCTTCCGGGCGCGCCGGCCCAAGGGCGTCATCCAGGACGCCGTTCTGCAGGCCGTCCACCGGATGTCCAAGGCCACGCCCAATTTGCGGGCGGGGCTCGACGAGGAGGCCGCCAATCGGATGACGGCGGAGCTGCTCGAGGTGCTCGACTGTCTCGCCGTCGGCATCACGGACAGTGAAGGCACGCTGCTGTCCTGGGCCGGCGAAGCCACCGATCACTATCTGGACGTCGTCGAGGACATCGGGACCGCGTTGCGCAAGCATCGTCGCGCCGTCGCTGATCACAACAAGATGCCGTGCAATCACCGTGGCACTTGCAAGATGAAGACCGCCGCGATCGTTCCCATTCTCGTTGAGGGCGAGGCTGAGGCGACGCTGATCGTCGTCGGGCGCACGCGCGGCAAGCTGGTGCAGATGGCTGAAGCCGTGGGCCAATTCGTCTGCACGCAGTTTGAGCTCGCGAGGCTGGAAGAGTCGCGCAATCAGTTGCAGCAGGCGGAAATCAAAGCCCTGCGCGCGCAAATCTCGCCGCACTTCGTCTACAACGCGCTCAACACGATCTCCGCTCTGATCCGCACCGACCCGGAGGAAGCGCGCGAGCTGCTTCAGGACTTCGCGGACTTCACGCGCTATTCGTTCCGCACGTCCGGCATGTACACCACGCTCGCCGAGGAACTGCGCAACATCGACCGGTACCTGACCATCGAAAACGCTCGTTTCGGCGGTCGGCTCGAGGTGCGGATGAAGATCGCGCCCGAGGTGCTGAGCGTCGTGGTGCCGTTCCTGATCATCCAGCCGCTCGTCGAAAACGCCGTCAAACACGGCCTGGCCAGCAAGCCGAGCGGCGGCTGCGTCACGGTGATCGCGCGGGACGACGGGCACGAAGCGCTGATCACGGTCGAGGACGACGGCATCGGCATGGATCCGCGTCAGCTCACCGATTTGCGCAACGCGCACCGCACCGGCGCGCACGTCGGGCTCGGCAACATCAACCAGCGGATGCGGCAGGTGTTCGGCGAGGATTACGCGCTCACCGTCGAAACCGCGCCGGGTGCTGGGATGAAGGTCGCGTTGCGGGTGCCGAAGTTCAAGCTCGGCGTGCGGCCGAACATGCCGGACTACTCCGCCGACGTTCCGCAGCAGCCGCCCGCGCCGGTCGAGCCGGATCCGGAACCCGACGGAGTGCACGGCTCGCGTTCGGGAATGCTGCCCGCGCACTGAACTGGTTAGCCTGGGCAGATGAGCGTGACCGACAAGCTGACTTCCCGCCTTCCCGTGCTCGGCGACCGGGGCGACCGCAAGGACGTGGTCGCCGTCGTGAAGCTGCACGGCGTGATCACGCCGACGCCGTCGCCGCTGGCCCGCGGCGCGATCAACCTCGGTGCCGTCGAATCCGCGCTCACCAGGGCGTTCGCGCACGACCGGCTCAAGGCCGTCGCGCTGCAGATCAACTCGCCTGGCGGAGCTCCGACGCAGTCCGGCCTGGTCGCGGAGCGGATCCGGCAGCTGGCCGACGAGAAGGGCGTGCCCGTCCTCGCCTTCGCCGAGGACGTCGCCGCGTCCGGCGGATACTGGCTCGCCTGCGCGGCCGACGAGATCTACGCGCACCGGACGTCCATGGTCGGCTCGATCGGCGTCATCAGCGGCGGGTTCGGGTTCACCGGGCTGCTCGAACGCTTCGGCATCGAGCGCAGGCTGCACACCGCGGGCGCGAACAAATCGCGGCTCGACCCGTTCAGCCCGGAGAAGCCCGAGGACGTCGAGTGGCTGAAGAACATGCACAGCCAGCTCCACGAACTGTTCGTCGAATGGGTCAAGGAGCGCCGCGGCGACCGGCTGACCGATTCCACCGATTTGTTCACCGGGGATGTCTGGCTCGGCCAAAAAGCCGTCGACCTCGGGCTGGTCGACGGGCTCGGTTCGCTGCGCGAGATCGTCACCAAGCGGTATCCCGGTGCCGAGATTTCCGTGGCAGAGCCGAAGAAACCGCTGCTCGCGCGGCTCGGGATCGGGGCTCCGGCGGCGGCGAGCGCGCTGTTGGACGCGGTCACCACGAAGGCGGCCTGGTCGCGTTTCGGGCTGTGACAGCTGGTGAGCGGCGACTCCGGTACGCCACTCACAAGCGGCTCTCTCGGCTGGGGTCTGGACAATGCACCTCGCAATCGGCAGGATGCGTCTCACTGTGAGTGCTCACGACGACACCCGGAAACTCATCGTCCTTGCCGTGGACGACGAGCTGGCCGGGCTGGACGAACTCAGCCACGGACTCCAGAACAACCCGCACATCCACCGCGTTTTCCAGGCCTCGGACGCCTCCGACGCGCTGCGGCTGTTCTCGCACGACGACCCGGAACTGGCTGCCCGGCGGGCAACCGGTCTGCCGACGGTCGACGCCGTGTTCGCCGACATCGACATGCCCGGCCTGTCCGGGATGGAGATGTCGCGCGTGATCGCGGCGATGAACCCGTCGCCGGTACTGGTGTTCGTCACCGGGCACGCCGAGGAAGCGGTGAACGCGTTCGACCTCGGCGCGGTCGACTACGTCCTGAAGCCGTTCCAGCAGGACCGGCTCGACCGGTCGGTCGCGCGCGTGCGCGAAAAGCTCGCCACGGTCGCGGGCCCGCCCGCCGGCCAGGGCGGCGCCGAGCCGGTGAAGAACGACGACGAGGTGATCCCGGTCGAACTGGCCGGCACCACGAAGCTGATCCCGCGTTCGTCGGTCCGCTGGGTCGAGGCCCAGGGCGACTACGCGCGGCTGTTCACCACCGAGGGCAGCCATCTCGTCCGGATTCCGCTCGCCCAGCTCGAGGAACGCTGGGAGAAGGCCGGATTCGTGCGGATCCACCGGTCGTTCCTGGTCGCGCTGCCGCTGATCACCGAAATGCGGATGGGCCAGGGCGGCTACCAGGTCGTGATCGGCAACGAGGAGAAGGTGCTGCCGGTCAGCAGGCGGCACACCCGGGCCCTGAAGGACCGCATCGTCGGTTCCGGCCGGGGCGGCTAGCCGTCGATGTCCTCGCCCGAAGACCCTTACCACCGGCTCGAGAACGGAGTCCGCAAACCGGACCCGACGCTGGGCGTGCGGCCGGAGGACCGCGCGGTGGTCGAACCGGTGCCGCCCGCTCCCGAGCCGGCTCCGCGGTTCAGCGAACCCGCGCACGTGCGGCCGAAACGGGAAAAGGTGGTGCTCGCCGATTCGCGGCAGTCGTCCGGGCGGATGCGCGGGCGGGTCGAGCTGGAAGAACAGACCAGCTGGGGAAAACTGCTGGTCCGCGACCTGGTCAAGGTGCAGCTGCGGACGTCGGTGTGGCTGGCCGTGCTCGTGCTGGTCGTGCTCGGGATGCTGCCCGCGCTGTTCTACTTCCTCCCGGCAGTCGCGCGGTTCACCGTGATCGGCATCCCGATCCCGTGGCTCGTGCTCGGCCTGCTCCCGTTCCCGTTCCTCTTCGCCGTCGGCCTCTGGTACAACCGGCTCGCCGAGCGGCACGAACGCGACTTCGTCGACATGATCGAGAACTGACCCGCGCGGGGGATGCGCGCCGCGGTGGCGGCGCGTCGCTAAACCGTGTGGTCGTGCGAGGATTCACGCCGTGCAGCTGACCCCGTGGACGTTGACCGGCTTGGTGCTGGTCGCCTTCGCGACGTTCTACCTTGGCTTCCGTTCGTCGCGCGGTGCCACCAGCACGCACGATTTCCTCGTCGCCCGCCGCACCGTGCGCTCCAGCCGCAACGCCGCGGCGATCTCCGGCGAATACCTGTCGGCGGCGTCGTTCCTCGGCGTCGCGGGCATGGTGCTCAAGCAGGGCGCCGACGCGACTTGGTACCCGATCGGCTTCACCGCCGGATACCTCGCGCTGATGCTGTTCGTCGCCGCGCCGCTGCGCCGCTCGGGCGCGTACACGCTGCCGGACTTCGTGGAGGCCCGGCTCGGTTCGATCGGCCTGCGCCGGTTCGCGACCGCGGGCGCGGTGTTCATCGGAATTCTTTACATGGTCCCGCAGTTGCAGGGCGCCGGGCTGACGATCGCGCAGATCGTTCCCTTGCCGGCGTGGGTCGGCGCGCTCGTGGTCATCGTTCTGGTGGCGGGGAACGTGATGCTGGGCGGGATGCGCGCGATCACCGTGGTGCAGGCGTTCCAGTACTGGCTCAAGCTGTTCGCGATCGCCGTGCCGACTTTCGTGCTGTGCATGGTTTTCTTCGCCGGCGGCGGCCCGGGCGGCGTGCGCGCGCTCGGTGCGCCCGCGCCGCCGGTGTTCCCGTCGGACACCAAGGTGACGGTGCAAACCGACGTCACCGTGAAGGTCACCACCGAGACGTTCTTCTACGCACACGGCCGCATCGACGACGGTCCCGCGGCTGGCATGGCGCGCTGGTCGCCGCTCGTGCCGCACAAGGTGTCCTCGGGCACGACGCTGGAATTCGCCGCGGGCACGCCGGTGCCGATCGTGAGCGACGCGCCCACGTCGAACGACTCGTGGCTGCACCCGGCGTCGAGCGGCATCAGCGACCTGCTGCAGACGTACTCGCTGATTTTCGCGCTGTTCCTCGGCACCATGGGCCTGCCGCATGTGCTGGTCCGCTTCTACACCAACCCCGACGGCAAGGCCGCGCGCCGCACCACCGTGCATGTGCTGCTGCTGCTCGGGCTGTTCTACCTGTTCCCGACGATGCTGGGCGCGCTCTCGCGGATGTACGTGCCGCAACTGCTGGTCACCGGCAACACCGACGCGGCCGTGCTGCTGCTGCCGACCGCTGTGTTGCCCGGCTGGCCGGGACAGATCCTCGCCGCGGTGGTGGCGGCGGGCGCGTTCGCGGCGTTCCTGTCGAGCTGTTCGGGACTGCTGGTGAGCGTGGCCGGGGTGGTGTCGACGGACCTGCTGCCGGGCCGGGTCAAGGACTTCCGGGTCGCGACACTGCTGGTCGCGATCTGTCCGATGGTGCTCACGCTGATCTTCCGCACCGAGGACATCTCGCTGTCGATCGGGATGACCTTCGCGCTCGCGGCGTCGACGTTCAGCCCGCTGCTGCTGCTCGGCATCTGGTGGCGCAAGCTCAGCTGGCCGGGCGCGCTGGCCGGGATGGTCGTCGGCGGCGGGCTGGTGCTCGGCGCGCTGGCGTACAACATCGTGTGCGAGTACACCGGAGACAAGATGCCGTGGTTCACCGTGCAGCCCGCGCTGATCTCGGTGCCCGCGGCGTTCCTGGCGACCTACGTGGTGAGCAGGCTGACCCGGTCCGGCCGCCCGGAACTGGTGAACGACATCATGCTGCGCCTGCACGCCCCCGACCCGCTCGGCCTGATGCGCGACCGCGCGGTCGCCCGCTTCGGCCAGGCCGACGAGAAGCTGCGTGCCGGCCGGGGACGGCACCGCAAGGCGTAGCGGTTAGCGTTCCTCACACGCGTACAACGTCATGACATGGGAGCATGGAACCTGTGGTGAGCCCTGCTGAAATTCCGACCGCCGAAGTCCGCGACCTTCCCGCGGACGTCGCACTGCTTGACGTCCGCGAGGACGACGAGTGGGCCGCCGGACACGCCCCCGCCGCGGTGCACATCCCGCTCGGCGAACTGCCCGCGCGAGTCGGCGAACTCGCCGAATTCCCCGAGGACAACCCGGTCTACGTCATCTGCCGCTCCGGCGGCCGCTCGGCGCGCGCCGCGGCCTGGCTGAACGCCAGCGGCTGGGACGCGGTCAACGTCGCGGGCGGAATGGGCTCCTGGGCTCGCGAAGGCCGCCGCATGGTGAGCGAACACCCCGACGCTGAACCCGAGGTTCTCTGACGGATGCCTGCCCAGTCTGTTCCCGAGCCGCCGGAATCCTCGGATCCGGCGTCCTTCGTGCCGGGCTTCGGCCGGGATGAAGGGGACGCTGGGGACGGTTTCCGGCCGGATTCTGCTTCGCCGGTCGACGCTGGTGGTCCTCCGGGGGCGGCTTACGGGCAGGCTGGTTCGGCTGAGCCTGGCCAGGCTGGTGGCGTGGAGGCGGCTGGCCGCGGGCAGTTTGGCGAGCAGTCGTATCCCGCTCAGGCTGGGGCCGCGGAGGCAGGGCCAACCGGCCGCGAGCAGTCCGGTGCCAAGCCGCATCCGGCCCAGCCCGGTGGCATGACTCCCGGGCCAACTGGCTTCGTCCAGCCCGCCCCGCCGCCGCAATCCGGCGTGCAGCCGCATCCCAGCCAGCACGGTGGCGCTGCCGGGTACGCGCAGCCGGGCACGGCCTCGCAGCCCGGTCCTGCCAGCGGCGGAGCAGCGGGGCCGGTGCAGCCGGGAATGCCTCCGTACCCCGGCCACTGGGCGCAGCCGCAAGCCGGTCCCGCGCATCCCGGCCAGCAGTTCGCCACTCCGTACCCGCCGCAGTACCCCGCGCACTACCCGGCGCAGGCGTACCAGCAGCATCCGGGATACGCCCGCCCGTTCACCGCCGCCCCGCAAGGCGCGATCCATCGGCCGGCTCAGCAGCAGCCGCAGCCGACCCCGCCGAAGCGGGCGGCCAAACTGCGCTGGGTCGCCTCCCCGCCGCCGAGTGCCGTCCACCGTCGCCGTGCTGTGCCCGCGACGCCCTACTCCGGTCCGCCGTCCTACCCGGTCCCGCCGCGATGGGGCTTCCCGAACCTGACCTGGCGCCGTCCGACGAACGTGCCCGGCACCGCGTCCGGCGAGATCCGGCCGATCGACCGGATTCCGGTGCTCGCGCGGAGCCTCACGACGATCCTCTGGACGTTCGCCGTCCTCGCGGTGATCGCGGCGGTGGCGGAGATCTGGCGGTACGCGCTCCTCGTCGAAAGCCGCGATTCCGCGCTGAACACCGGCGTCGTCGGGTTCTCCGACGCGTTCGTCATGCTCGCCGGGCTGCTCACCACGATTTTTTCGCTGCTGCCCGCGGGTCTCTCGGTCTGGTGGCTGCTGGTCGCCCGGCAAGCCGCCGCCGACGAAGCCGGGGAAGCGCCGCCGCGGCCGGTCTGGCAGGTGCTCGTGAGCGTGCTGGTGCCGGTCGTGAACCTGCCGCTCGCGTTGTCCGTGGTCAGCGAATTGGAGCACGCCGTCCTCCGTCGTCCCCGTGACGTGCGGCCGAAGCCTTCGCGGCTCGTGCTCGGCTGGTGGGGTACGTGGCTGGCGAACTGGGTTCTGCTGGCCGTCACGATCGTCTGGCGCATCCGGCCGGGCGTGCAGGCGATGGCGGACAGCGTCCTGCTGGTCGCGCTCACCGACCTCGCCGCGGCCGCGCTCGCGATCGTCACCGCGCTGGTGATCCGGCGGTTCTCGCATCTGCTGACGCCGATCGCCCCGGAACGGCTGCGCGACCTCCGCGTGCTCAAGATCGAGGGCGCGCCGGAGCCGGAGCTGCGGACCGCGCGGCCGGTCGGCGCCGCGCGTTAAAGGTCGCCGAGCGCCGGTTCCAGCTGGCCGAACGCGACCGCCGCCGAGTCGCGGATCTGCGCCACCAGGTCGTCCGGCTTGACGTCCTGCCAGGTCAGCTGCCAGACGTCGTCGAGAAGAAGCCGCAGCACTGACGTGAGGTGCGCCCCGGCCGTCCGCGACAGCATTTCGCGGTCCGGATGCCGGTCGAGCAGCGCGGCGACGAGCTGGTTTTCCCGGTCGGCGTGCATGTCCCGGAGCGCGGACGTGAGGCGTTCGCTTTGCCGCACCATCCGCACGAAGGACACGTCCGCGAACCCGAGCAACGCGCTCGTCTTGTCCAGTTCGGCGAAGAACCCGTCCCGCACGGCGTCCAGCGCCGGCGTCTCGGGATTGGCCCGGACCAGGTCCGCGGGCCAGTCCACGAAGTCCACCCGGATGTCGAAGACCAGGTCTTCCTTCCGGCTGAAGTGATTCGTCACGGTCATCTTGGCGACCCGCGCCGCCTCCGCGACCTCGGCGATCGTCACCTGATCGAACCCGCGCCGGATGAACAGCCGCGTCGCCACCGCCGAGATCGTCTGCCGGGTCTCCAGCTTCTTCTGCTCCCTGAGGCTCACCCCGGCCAGTGTACTAGGTCCGACCTAAAATTGTGCTTGACCTATTCATTAGGTCCGACCTAATCTCAGGTCCGACCTAATGAAGGGGGTGACTCGGCTCGATGACTACGCGGCTTCCGGTCTCCGATTCCGGGCTTCGCAGGCTCGGCGGAGTGCTGATCCTGGGCGCGGTGCTGTCGATCCTGGACGCGACGATCGTGTCGGTCGGGATCGGCGTGATGGCGCGCGACCTGGACAGTTCGCTGCCGACCATGCAGTGGGTCGCCAGTGCGTACCTGCTGGCCGCCTCGCTCACCATCCCGCTGTCCGGCTGGCTCGCCGACCGGTTCGACGGCCGTCAGGTGTGGATCGCGGCCGTCGCGCTCTTCACGCTGGGCACGGTGCTGTGCGGTTTCGCCTGGTCAGCACCGGCGTTGATCGCCTTCCGCGTGCTGCACGGCCTCGGCGGCGGTCTCATGCAACCGGTCGGCCAGGCGATTTTCGCGCAAGCGGCCGGTCCTCGGCTGGGCCGGATGATCGGCGTCGTGACGCTGCCCGCGACCGTCGCGCCGGTGCTGGGCCCGATGCTCGGCGGCGCGCTCGTTCAGGATCTTGGCTGGCGCTGGCTGTTCTTCGGCGTCGTCCCGTTCGGCGTCGCCACCTTGCTGCTCGCCGTGCGGGTGCTTCCTCGCGAGAACCCCGCTGGCACGCGCGATCCGCTCGACGTCCGCGGCCTCCTGCTTCTCCCGCCAGGACTCGGCGCACTCGGCTACGGCCTAGGCGAAGGCTCCAACACCTTCGCCATCGCCGGTGCCGTGCTGCTGATCGCCTACGCCTGGCACGCCCGTCGGGCGCAAGCCCCTTTGCTCGACCTGAAGTTGTTCGCGCACAAGGCTTTCACCGTCGCGAGCGCGAGCACCTTCTTGCTGGGCGCGTCGCTGTACAGCTCGATGCTGCTGCTTCCGCTTTACTACCAACAAGTCCAGCACACCTCCGCCCTCGCCGCCGGACTCCTGCTAGCGCCACAAGCTCTAGGCTCAGCCGTCGTCCTCATCGCAGGCGGAAAACTTTTGGACCGCTTCGGCTCGCGAACAGTCATGCTCACCGGCATCGCACTGTCATTGGTGGGCACGATCGCCTTCACTCAACTCGGCGATTCCCCAAGCCCGACCCTGTTGACAGTTTCGCTGCTGATCCGTGGGTTCGGCCTAGGCGCGACGGCCACCCCCGGGATGACGATGCTCTACACCTCGCTGGAACGCACCCAAATCCCGCGAGCGGCGAGCGCGATCAACGTCGTCAACCGCATCGGCGGCTCGCTGGGCACGGCGTTGCTGGTAGCCGTCCTGCATGCGCAACCGCCTGGTGCCGCCGCGTTCGGTACCACGTTCACCTGGGCGCTAGGCCTTTCCCTGCTGAGCTTCATCCCCGCCCTCTTCTTCCCGAAAGGAACCCGCGCATGACGCTGCGCCTCTTGGCCGTGCACGCCCATCCGGATGACGAATCAAGCAAAGGCGCCGCGACCCTGGCCCGCTACGCGGCCGAAGGGGTCGACGTCCTGGTCGCCACCTGCACCGGCGGCGAACGCGGCGATGTACTCAACCCAACTTTGGACCGAGAAGACGTCCGACGGGATCTGCCCGCGATCCGTCGCCGGGAAATGGCTGACGCAGCAAGGATTCTCGGCATCCGGCACACGTTCTTGGGCCACGAGGACTCAGGCCTGACGGAACCTTCTCCCGCTGGAAGCTTCGCCGCGCTCCCCTTGCCCGAAGCGACAAAGCCGTTGCTGGACTTGATGCGGGAATTTCGTCCACAGGTAGTGGTCACCTACGACGAAACCGGCGGTTATCCACACCCCGACCACATCCGCACGCACGAGGTCACGACCGTCGCCTTCGCCGAATCCGACGACGGCACCCCGCGCAAGCTCTACTACCTGGCCACCCTCAGTCGATCGTGGTTCGAAGCGATGCACGAGGCGACCCTCGCCGCTGGCCAAGAATCGATGATGTGCCCGGTGCTGGAAGAACTGCCGCCGGCCGACGTGCTCACCGTGACCACCCGCATCCGCTGCGAAGACCACTTCGCGACCCGGGATGCCGCCTTGCGTGCGCACGCCACGCAGATGGATCCGGGGCACCCGTTTTTCGCGCACTCGCGCGAGATCGAGCGGAAGGCCTGGCCCTGGGAGGACTACCACCTCGCCCGCACGAATGGTCCCGTCGAGATCGGTGGCGGGTTGGAGGACGACCTGTTCGCAGGGTTGCGCTGAGACCGCCGCTCGGGGGAAGGCGCTCGGTTGCCCGCGCGGACTCGGCAGTGGTTTCGGCGGGTGCGCCATGTTGAGCCCGGTGTGCCGTGCCGTTCGCGGATTGCGCTGAGGCCGCTGCCGAGTGAGCGTTTCGGTGCGGTGGTGCGGTGGTGCGGTGGTGCGGTGGTGCGGTGGTGCGGTGGTGCGGTGGTGCGGTGGTGCGGTGGTGCGGTGGTGCGGTGGTGCGG
>NZ_JBHZAG010000036.1:0-70779 GCF_042754125.1 Amycolatopsis sp. NPDC059235 | reverse complement strand
GGTGCGGTGGTGCGGTGGTGCGGTGGTGCGGTGGTGCGGTGGTGCGGTGGTGCGGTGGTGCGGTGGTGCGGTGGTGCGGTGGTGCGGTGGTGCGGCGGGCATGGGCGAGATCTCGGCGGAAACATCCATTGTGGACAAACCCCCGCCGGAGACCTTCGCGATTATCCAGCACTCACCACCCCAAGCCAGCGAACCTCAGGCAGTCACCGGCAAATTCCGCAGCCCCCGGATCACGAACTCCGGCCGACGCTCCGGCGGCGCGGCCAGCCGCAACTCCGGAAGCCGCTTGGTCAACGCCGTCAGCGCGGCCGCGATCTCCACCCTGGCCAGCGGTGCCCCGACGCAATAGTGAATCCCCATTCCGAACCCGAGGTGCGCGTTCGGCGACCGGCCGATATCCAGGGTGTCCGGGGCATCGAACACCTTCGGGTCACGCGCCGCGGCACCCAGCAGCGCCCCGATCTTCGCGCCCTTCGCCACCCGGTGACCGGCGATCTCCACATCCTCAGTCGCCGTGCGCTCGAACAACTGCAACGGCGAATCGAAGCGGATCAGTTCTTCCACAGCCGAGTCCAGCAACGTTGGGTCGGACCTAAGTCGCTCCCATTCCGCCCGGTGAGTCAACAGCGCGGTCACCCCGTTGCCGATCACGTTCACCGTCGCCTCGTGACCGGCCATCAGCAGCAGGACCGCGGTGGCGACGACCTCGTCAGGGGTCAGTTCGCTCGCGGTCAGGTCCCGGACGATCCCGCGTGGGGAGCCAGCCACGACGTCGCGCAAGTAGGTCACGAAGTCGGCCGCGGCTTGCTCGGCGGCGTCGCGGCCGTCCTCGGAAAGGCCGTACTCGTACATCTTCACGATGGCGTTGCTCCACGCCACCAGCTGTGAGCCGTCCGAGGCCGGGACGCCCAGCAACTCCGCGATGACCGCGACCGGCAGGGGCTGCGCCAGGTGTTCGAGCAGGTCCGCGCTGCCGTCGGCGGCGATTTTCGCGGCCAGAGTGTCCACCATGGACTCCGCGAGTTCCGCGACCATCGGCCGCAACCGCTGCACGTGACCCCGGCCGAACTCGCCCGCGATGACGCGGCGGAGGCGGGTGTGCGCGGGCGGCTCGTTCTCCAGCAACGAGTTGCGGTGCAGCAGGTTGAACGACGCGAACCGCTCCAGCGGCTGCGCGTCGGTCCAGATCCGGCCGAGTCCGCGGTGCCGGAGGACGGCGGCGGACGCGGCGTGCGAAACCGTGATCGCGATGCCGAGGCCGTCGTGCTGGTGCACCTCGCCTTCGGCGCGCAGCGCGGCGAACGCGGGATACGGGTCGGCGAGGAAGGCGGGATCGCGAGGGTCGAACACGAGCAGACTCTAACCCGCGAGCCCGCGCGCCCGGTCGCTTCGATAGCGTCTGACATCGAGTTCCGAGGAGGCTGAAATGGGTAAGGGCGCGCGTAAGAAGGGTCCCAAGCCGGACCGCAAGCCGAAGGTGCGCGACGTCTTCGTCGGGCAGCCGTTCGAGGGTCTGGCGGCGGAGCCGGAGCTGATCGCGTTGCGCGAGTTCGTCCCGTCGGCCACGGCGAAGCTCACGCTCGCCGACGGCGGCGACGTCACGCTCGGCACGGTGCTGCCCATGGCCGCCGCGGCGTTCGTGCGTTCGGACGGCGAGCGATTCCTCGGCCTCCAGGTGCAGACGCGGTCTTCCGACATCAGCCGCGACCTCGGCCGCGCGCTGCGCTGGCTGCTCGAGGCCGGGCCCGGCGACGTGCTGTCGGTGCCGGACACAACCTCGCCCACCGACCCGGACGAGCACAACCGGCTCCAGGACCTGCTCGTGCCGAGTGCGGAGCTGGAGGTCGCTCTTCACACGGACTTCGCGTGGTGGCTGCCCGAGGACGCGGACGCGACCGGCGACGTCGCGGTGTCCCTCGAGCGCGCCAACGCCGCGATCATGCCCACTGACCGGCTCGGCTCCGGCGCCTACTGGGTGCTCGCCGGCGAGAAGGCGCACCTGCGCTGGGTCCGCCCGGAACCGGAGAACCTGCTGTTGCAAGCGCTTGCGCGGCTGTCCGCGGCGGGCACGCTCGGGCTCGGCGAGGGCACCCGCTACGCCGGCTCGTTCCGCGCGCACGGCCTGCTCGTCCCGGTGTGGGACCTCGACCCCGAGGCGCACGCCCGGGAGTGGGCCGAGCCCAAGGACCAGCTCGGCGCCCGGCTGGACGAGGCGCTCAAGTCCCTCGACTCCGAGCCGCTCAACGCCACCGAGCGGCGTGCCCGCGACGGTCTGATCGGGCGGCAGCTCACCATTCGCTGATGTATCCACATGTGGACAACTCGACCTGAGTTGTCCACATGTGGGTAAGTCGATGGGACGATCGCAGCGTGATCCTCCACATCTGCACCCGCGACGAGTGGGCCGCGGTGCCCGAAGACGGCGAGTACCGCGCGCCGTCGCTCGAAGACGTCGGATTCATCCACTGCTCGGACCCGGGCACCGTCGCGCTGCCCGCCAACGCGCTCTTCCGCGGCCAGCCCGGTCTCGTGCTGCTGGAAATCGACCCCAAGCTGGTCGACGCGCCCGTCCGCTGGGAGGACGGCGCGCCGCCGGACCCGCGCGGAATCCAGTTTCCGCACATCTACGGCCCGATCCCGCGAAACGCTGTGGTCTCGGTACACGATTTCCCCACTGACGCGGGCGGCGCCTTGAAGCTGCCCGAGTCGCTTTCCGTGCGCTGACCTCAGTTGTCCACAGCTACGGAAAGTAGCGACGGAGACGGGACAACCCCGGGGGGGCGCTCATGCGTGGTGGGGATGACGAGGAACCGTCGCTGGACGCGGTCATCCGGGGAGGGGGCGATACGGTGACAGCAGCCGCGTTGCCCCTCGCGAGCGGAGATCCGCCGTGGGCCGGGCCGCAGACGGAAGCCGTCAACACCACCGCGGACTTCGGCGACTTCGTGCGCGAGGCCCTGCCCGGCCTGCTCCGCTACGGCCACGTGCTCACCGGAAACCCGCACGACGCCGCCGACCTCGTCCAGACCGTGCTCGAAAAGATGGGCGCACGCTGGTCGTACGTGCAGCAGAAGACCGGCGACCCGCTGGCCTACGTGCGGCGTTCGATGGCGAACGCGCACGTCAGCCGCTGGCGCCGGACGCGGCGGGAGAACCTCGTCGCGGACCTGCCGGAGACCAGCCCGAGCGCGCCGAAGGATCCGTTCGAGCACGAGCCGCTGTGGCAGGCGCTGCGCGACCTCCCGCCGCGGCAGCGCACGGTGATGGTGTTGCGGTACTACGAAGGACTGTCCGAAGTGGAAATCGCCAAGGCGCTGGACATCAGCCAGGGGACGGTGAAAAGCCAAGCGAGCAAGGCCATCGCGTCCTTGCGGGCGAAACTGAGGAACCAGGAAGGAGGTGACGCGGGGTGAGCGAGTCCGAGGATCTGGAACAGCGCCTCCGCGCCCTCCTCGCCGACGACCGGCTGGCTGTCCAGCCGACCGAGGACGCCGCGTCGGTCATCATGGCGGGCGCGCGCCGGCGGCGGCGCAGGCAGCGCGTCCTGACGTCCGCGGCCGGGGCGGCGTGCGTGCTCGCGGTCGCGTCGGCCGGGCTGGCGGTGATCCAGTTGCGCACGCCGCCGGCGGCAACTGACTTCACCGCCCAGCAGGTCGCCTCAGCCCAGCCCACGGTGCCTTCTTCGGTACCCGAGCCTCCTTCGAGCGCCGAATCGACGCAGGTCCAAGCGCCGGTCGAGTCGTCGGAACACGGTACGGCCGAACCGCCGGTGCCGCCCGCGCATCCGCACCACACGAAGCCGGCACCGCCGAAGACCACGCCGACGAAGGCCGCTTCCGGAGCGTTGGTGACCGCGGACGGCCTGGGCGCGGTGAAGCTCGGCATGACCGAGCAGCAGCTCGCGGACCAGGGCATGAAGCTCACGGCGGTCAAAGAGTCGGCTGGCTGCACGTACTACGACGTCAGCGGCGCTGGCGTTCCCGCCGCGACAGCAGTCGTGTCGCCGGACAACGGCGTGGTCGCGGTGAAGCCCGACGGTGCCGCGCACACCCCGGAAGGCGTGGGCGACGGGACGCCGAAGGACCAGGTCACGTCGACTTATCCGGGCACGTCCGAGTCGGGGAGCGCGCTTGTTTCGCCGACTGGCGACCAGGGCGCGTATCACTTCACGCTGAACTCGGACGGGGCGGTCCAGGCCATCGAGGTCCGGGCGAAGACGCAGGACTGCGCCGGCTGAAAATTCCGGCGAGCCGATGTCGATTTGGCTCCGCGCCGCTCGTGTAGCGGGTGACGGGCCGGTTCGCGGTCCGCGGAAGCGGAAGGACATCCCCGATGCGTTCGATCAGCGTCATCCTGAGCACCACCCTCGACGGCGTCGTGCAAGGCCCCGGTCGCAGCGATGAGGACACCCAGGACGGCTTCGACCTGGGCGGCTGGGGCAACGGCTACAGCGACGACGTCATGGCGCGCGAGATGGGGAAGGGCATGGACCGGCCCGGCGACATGGTGTTCGGCCGGCGCACCTGGGAGGACTTCGCCACCGCGTGGGGGCCGCGGACGGACGGGAACGTGTTCACCGCGCACATGAACGCGGCCACGAAGTACGTCGCCTCCACCACCCTCGACAACGCCGACGCCTGGCAGAACTCGGTGCTGCTGCGCGGTTCGGCGGTGGAGACTGTCGCTGAGCTGAAAGCCTCGCCCGGCGAGAATCTCGCGATCATCGGCAGCGTCTCGCTCGTGCGCTCGCTGCACGCCGCCGGACTGGTCGACACCTACACATTGCTGATCCACCCGTTGACGCTCGGCCGGGGCGCGCGGCTGTTCGACGGACCGGCGCCGTTGACCAAGTTCACGCTCACCGGAAGCGTCGCGACCACCACCGGCGTGCTCATCGCGCACTACGAGCGGCGCTGAAGTTATCCACATGGGGAAGCCCGGTTGTCCACAATGGGGACAACCGGGCTTCCGGACGTGCTCGAGCGTTACAGCGCGCCACCCGCGACCGGGGGCATCCCGGCGTCCGCGCCGGCGTCGCCGACGGCCTCGCGGTGCAGGAACTTCTCGATCTCGTAGACGTTGTCACCCGCGCGGCGCGCGACCGTGACGAGCGTCGACATCTGGGAGATCTCCTCGACCTGCTCCTTGAGGAACCACTGGGTGAACTGCTCGCTGATGTAGTCCTCCTCGGCCCGGGCGGCCTTCGCGAGCGCGGAGATGTCGGCGGCGACCTCCTTCTCCTGCTCCAGGGCGAGCTCGATCAGCTCGAGCGGGGCGGAGAAGTCGTTGCGCACCTGGCCGGTGCCGGGGATCTCGACGTGGTGATCCCGGTCGAGCATGTACTGGACGAGCGCCATCGCGTGATTGCGCTCCTCGACGGACTGCTTGTAGAAGTGCTTCGCGAGCTGCGGCAGGTCCTCGTTGTCGAACCAGACCGCGAGCGCGATGTACTGCTGGGAGGCGTTGAACTCGTTGTGGATCTGCGCCTGCAGCAGTTCGTAGAACTTAGAGCGCGGTTCTTTCTTCGTAGCGGCCATGTCTATCACGGTACGTCAATGTCCGATTGTTTTCCACTTTTGGCTGGTGATCTCCACCCTATTAGGGTTACCATTCCTCAAGAAGGAAACACTTATTTTGGTTAGCCTTCCCTTAATGTGTTTACCCTTATTAAGGAAAGGCTAACTTCGCCCGTGCGGGGCGTCAGTGCCGCTTCGGCGGGGGATCGCGGCGCACCGGGCAGGACATGCAGCGCGGGCCGCCGCGTCCGGATCCCAGCTCGGACCCGGTGATCGGCAGCACCTCGATTCCCGCCGCGGTCAGCCGTTCATTGGTCTCCGCGTTGCGTTCGTACCCCACGACCACGCCAGGGGCCAAGGCCAGCGTGTTGTTGCCGTCGTCCCACTGCTCGCGCTCCGCGGTGACCGGGTCGAGGCCGGTGTCGATCACCCGCAGCCGGTCGATCTCCATCGCTTCCGCGGCGGCTTCGAGGAATGGCGTCGGGCCGGCGACTTTGACGCCGCCGTCGCCGGTCGGCTTGATGGTGAACGCGGTGAGGGAATCGCGCGCGAGCGGATACATCACCACGGCGTCGACATCGACCATCGTGCACACGGTGTCGAGATGCATCGTCGCGCGCGATTGTTCGATCGGCACCGCGACGACGGTATGCGCGAGTCCGTCGGCGAATACGGAACGGGCGAGCGATTCGGCGCCAGCAGGCGTCGTGCGTTCGCCGACGCCGATCGCGACGACACCGGGCGCCAGCAACATGACGTCGCCGCCTTCGATCGGCGCGGAATGCGCGCCGTAAGCGCGGGCGGCGTGGCGGAATCGCGGGTGGTAGGCGTAGATCAGGTCGAGCAGCGCCGTTTCCCGCCGCCGCGCGGGCATGGTCAGCGACGAGATCGCGACGCGGTCGCCGATCCAGGCCGACGAATCGCGGGTGAAGAGCAAGTTGGGCAACGGGTCGACGGCGAAGTCGCGCGGGTTGTGCATCATCCGCACCAGCGACGCGCCCTCGGCGGACGGCAGCTCCTCGAACGTCATGCCCGCCATCAGGACCTCGGCGAGCGTGGGCGCGTCGACGCTCGTCAGGTGCGACCTCAGCGAATCCGCGAGGTCGTTGCCGAGACGACGGTCGTCCACCGCGGCGTGGACACCGGCGGCGTGCGCGCGCTGATCTTCCAGCGCGGTGCGGAGAACGTCGGCCAGCAGCAGCACTTCGACGCCGCGGCCGCGCAGGACGTCGGCGAACGCGTCGTGTTCCTGCTGCGCGCGGCTCACCCACGGGATGGAGTCGAAAAGGAGCTTGTCGTTGTTGCGGGGAGTGAGCCGTTTCAGCTCGTTTCCCGGCCGGTGCAACAGGACTGCCCGCAGCGGCCCGACTTCGCTGTCCACCCTGGGAGGTGCGGTCATCTCGCTCGTCTCGCTCACAAAACGGAGCCTAATGAGCGGGCATCACGGGAGCCAGGAAAGACGGCCTTTCAGCAACGAATAGCCGACGAAGGACACCACATCGAACAAAGTATGCGCGGCGATGAGCGGCCACAGCCGGTTGGTCCGCTGCCACACGCGGCCGAACACCAGTCCCATCACGAGGTTGCCGACGAAGCCGCCGAACCCTTGGTACAGGTGGTAGGAACCACGCAGTACCGCCGCGCCGAACAGCGACGCGTTCTCGCGCACGCCGAGTTGGCGCAGCCGCGTGAGCAGGTAGCCGATCACGAGCACTTCCTCGGCGAAAGCGTTGCCGAACGCCGAAAGCGTCAGCGCGATCGGTCGCCACCAGGTATCGCCCAAAGTGGACGGTTGCACCGCGAGGCTGAAGCCGAGGTGATAGGAGACGAAGTACAGCGCGAGCCCGGGAATGCCGATCAGCGCGGCGATTCCGACGGTGATGAGCGCGTCGGAGCGGATGCGGCGGCTCAAGCCGATTTCCCGCAGTTTCAGCCCGGCCCGCCACAGCAGGTACAGCCCGAGCCCGCCCCAGCCGATCAGCTGCGCGGCGCTCAGCAGCTGCTGGAGCAGGTCCAGCAGGCTCGCGGCGGCGCGCGGGACGTTGAGCTGCACTTGCTGCTGCGCCAACGGGGTCGGGCGCAGCAGAGAGTCCACAAGGGACAGCAGACTGCGCGCACCGGACAGCCCGAGGGTGATGCCGAAGACGAGGACCAGCTCGATCTTGATCGCCCGCCGCTCGCGGGCGTCGGTGATCGGAGCCGGGAACGCCGGAAGTGCCGGATTGAGCCAGGAACGCAGGCCTGATGGCCCTCCGGAACGCTCTGTGGTGCGCATGAACGCACGCTACCGTCGGGGTATGCCGAGGACTATCGCCACCAACACGAAGGTCGAGCGCGCCGAGCTGGTCGCGTTCCTCAAGCAGCGGCACCACGCGATCCTGGTGACCACCCGCGCCGACGGACGGCCGCAGCTGTCCCCGAACACGTGCGGCGTCGACGACGAGGGCCGGATCGTCATCGCGACGTATCCGAAGCGCGCGAAGGCGGTGAACCTCCGGCGCAACTCCCAGGTGTCGGTGTGTGTGCTGTCGGACGAGTGGAACGGCCCGTGGGTGCAGGTCGACGGGACCGCGGAAGTGATCGATCTGCCGGATTCGGTCGAGCCGCTGGTCGACTACTTCCGCAGCATCTCCGGCGAGCACCCCAACTGGGACGAGTACCGCGAAGCGATGCGCAAGCAGGGCAAGAGCCTGATCCGGATCACGATCGACCGCTGGGGCCCGATCGCCACGGGCGGCTTCCCTCCGGAGCTGGCGGACGACTGAAGGTCCGTGAAGGGCTCCTTGAGGGAATCAGATTCCCTCAAGGAGCCCTTCACGGCCAGTCAAGCTTCGCCGCGGAGGAACGGGCAGCCGAGCAGCCGCCGCAGTTCCGCCGCCAGCTGCGGCGGGCTGTCGACCGTCCGGGAGAAAGCCAGGCGGACGTCGTGGTCGCCCGCCGCCGATTCGACGCGCAGGCGCAGGCCGTACCGGTCGAGGCCGAGCGGGCGGATCCGGCCGCCGCGCAGGTTCGCCGGGAGGTGCCGGGCCAGCTGCTCCACCACGTCCGGATGGTCGCTTTCCAGGTGGCGCAGCCATTCGGCCTCGTAGTCGTGGAACGGGTCCGGCGGGGCCGCGCTGAACATGTGCGGCCGCAGCGAATGCGTGCCCTCCGCGTCGGCGAGCACCAGCGACGCCGGGGTCAGCCGGAGCAGCGTGAGGCCGTGGCCGACGTCGAGAAGCCGGTGGTCCGGCCGCTGCTCGGCGATCGACACCGCACGCGCGCGGGCCGACACCTCCGTCAGCGGCCGGAGCCATCCGGTGATCCACAGCAGGCCGCGGACCGGTTCCCGCAGCGCCACCGGGGCGTGGTCGGCGAGCTCGACCATGACGGCGAGCTCGCCGCGCTGAGCCTGCCGGGACGCGCACACCATCGGGTGCTCGTCCGGCAGAAGAATGCTGACGCTTCCGCTGTGGTGCACGTGATGCAGGACGGGCTCGACGCGTTCGGCTTCGCAGCCGGCGTTCTCGACGGTCGGCATGATCGTCGCCGGGCCGCCTCGGGTCGCGATCGTCTTCGCGCGTTCGGCGGGGTTTGGCGCGGGCGGGCGGCGCACGGATACGGGTGCCTCGGTCACGGCTCACCTCCTACTTAGGTGAGCCTAACCTGAATTGCCGCGCGAAGGGAAGGGTGCGCGCGAAGATCACCCATGGGGCGGGAAAGTGCTGGTCAGCGGGTCGGATCAAAGGCGGGGCCGGGCGGATTCGGCCGATCGGGGCGGTTGATCCTTCGCCGAAAGGCTCTCGGAACGCGTCCGCAGAGCGAACGATTTTGTCCTCTTGCCGTACGCTACTAGCGTGTCAGTCGTGTCAAGCGCTGTGGAACTCACGCCCCCCGGCCCCCGTGGAATTCCTCCCCTGTTCGCGCGGCTCGTCGACGACTCGGCGCTCTTCCCGCCCGCGGACGTCGCGATGCCGGAGGCGCTTCGCGCGCACTTCGCGTCGCGCGGCGGAGAACACGCCGGGGTGCTCGGGGTTTTCCTGTGCCAGGCCTCGCGGCTGCCCGAGCTGATCACCGAGCTGATCAAGATCAAACCCAAGGAGCCGCTGCCGCTGTCGCTGATCATCGACACCGGGCTCGGCGGCGTTCCGAAGGCGATCTCGATCGTCGAATCGCGCAGCGAGCTGCTGTCGCTGCGGATGGTGGAGATGCCCGCCCCGTCCGACGTCGACGAGGTGTGGCTCGAGCGCGTCTCGGAGTTCGTGCCCGAGGACGTCATCCGGGTGGTCGAACCGCGCCGCGGCGTCGGCTGGCTGGACGGCGTCCGGAACGTGATCGAGCACGGCAGCTGGCCGAAGATCCGCTGCGGCGGCAAGGCGGGGGAGAACTTCCCCAGCGTCGACGAGGTCGCCGACTTCCTGTCCGTGGTCAGCGGCTCGCCGGGGGCGTCGTTCAAGGCGACGAACAGCCTGCACCGCGCGGTCCGGCACGTCGACGCCGAGACCGGCTTCACGCACCACGGCTTCCTGAACCTGCTCGTCGCGTCGGCGCGCTGCCTCTCTGGCGGCGACGTCCGCGAAGCGCTCGAGTCGACCGACGGCAAGGCTCTCGCCGACGAAGCGCGCGCGTTGCCGGAGCCGGCCGCGAAGGCGGTGCGAGAGCTCTTCGGTTCGTACGCGGCGGCTTCGTTCGCCGAGCCGGTGGCCGACCTGGGTGAACTCGAGCTGCTGTGAGCACGGAGGGGTCGCTGACCCTCGACCGCGGTCTGGCGCTGCTGCAGGCAGTGGCCGATTCGGGCGAGCAAGCGGCGACCATCTCCGAGCTGGCGGTGACCATCGGCGCGAGCCGCGCGGCGGTGTACCGGCTGCTGGTCCCGTTGGCTGAACGCGGCCTGATCTGGCGGGACGGCACGAAGGTGCGGCTCGGCGTCGGAGTGCTGCGGCTGGCCGGTCAGGTGCTGCCACAGCTGCGCGAGGCCGCGCGGCCGGTGTTGCGCGAGCTGGCCGAGAAGGTCGGCGCGACGGCACATCTGACGGTCGCGCAGGGCGATCACGCGCAGGCGGTCGCGGTGGTCGAGCCGTCGTGGACGAGTTATCACGTGGCTTACCGGGTCGGCAGCAGGCACGCGCTCGCCGCGGGCGCGGCGGGCCGGGCGATGGCGTTGCGGCCCGGTGGCACTGACCGGTGGGCCGTGTCGACCGGCGAGATCGAAGCTGGTGCTTCGGGGGTCGCCGCGCCGGTGCGTGGCGTTCCTGGGCTGCGGGCGAGCGTCGGGGTGATCTCGTTGGAGCCGCTGGTTTCGGACGAGGTCGGGCCGTTAGCGCTGGAGGCGGCCGCGAAGTTGGCCGAGGTGTTGCGGACCTAGCGGCGGGACGCGGCGACCAGCGGCCGGACCATGGTCAGCAGCAGCGCCAGGTCCACCGTGAACAGCAGCCGCTCGAACAGTCCGAGCGTCACTTCCTGCTGTGCCGGCCCGGTGATCAGGGTGAAGACGAAGCCGCCTAGTACTACCGCCACGCTGGCGAAACTCGCGACGGCCAGCCGGCGGATCGTCGTGCGGCGCGGCTCCCACGGGCACGAGCGACCGCCGCGCCGGGTCAGCAGCCAGGCGGCGGTGGGGAGCGCGAGGAACGCGGTGAGGGCGGCGGCGTTGTGCAGCTGGCCGTCGAAGGAACGGGCTTCGCCGTTGGGGTCGACGGGGACCGTCGCGCAGATCGTGAGGCCGACGCACCAGACGCCGAGCAGGACGACGACCGCGGGCGAACGGCGAGCTTTGACGAGCCCGGCCAGCAACGCCAGCGAACCCAGCGCGAGGGCCAGGCACATGAACGCGAACAGCCGCGCGGCCGAGTGGTCGCCGAGCCGGCCGTAGACGTACTCCGAGAGCGTCTGCCAGACCGGGCTGATCTGCGCGGAAAGCCGCAGGTGCAGGTCCGTGGCGATGACCACGGCCGCCCCGATGCCGACCAGCGCGAGCCTGCCGTGCACCGGCGAAACCGGAGACGCGGCGGCGCGGGAAGTGGTCGGCACGGGCGCTCCTCGGCGGTCATGGCGGAGGCCATGGCGTCACCGGGGGTTCACCTGGTCCTCGTTCGGGGGTTCCGAAGAGGTTACCTGGCGTTCCTGTGAAACCGCGGTTACCAGAGCAGCTGGGCCAGCGCGAACGCGGCGAATCCGGCGAACACGAACCCGGCGACCCGCTGGATCAGCTTCGGCCGGATCCGGTCGCGGATCTTCGCGCCGATGAACACCGCCAGCCCGGCGACCGACACGAGCGCGACGAACGCGCCGACCCCGACCGCGAACGGATTGCCAAGGCGCGCGACGAGACCGGCGGTCGCCAGCTGCGAGGCGTCGCCCCACTCCGCGGCGAAGAGCACGCCGAACGACGTGAGCGCGGAGCGCAGGAACGAAACCGGCCCGGGTCCGGAGCGGGAGGCGTCCTCGCCCGCCTCGCTGCCTTCGCTGAAGCCCTCGCGCAGCAGCAGGAACGCGCCGACGCCGAACATCGCGGCGACCAGCACCGAAACAAGGGTTTCCGGCAAGAGCGTGAGCAGGCTGCCGAAAGCGACCGCGATCACGCATTGCACGGCGAACGCCGCGCATACTCCGGCGAATACCGGCCAGGCCCGGAAACGGGTGGTGAGCACGAGGGTCGCGACGAGCGTCTTGTCCGGCAGCTCGACGGCCAGTACCAGGCCGAACGCACTGAACAGAGCGACTAATGCGGGAGACATGAGTTCGTGCTCACCCCTTTCACTGCAACGATAAAGGGGAGGTTCAGAAAACCGCAAGCTGATGGGTTTCGCGAATTGCCTGATAAGGTCGGCAGAATGCTGGCCGCCGGTTAGCCGGATTATTTTTTTCGGTGCACCGAATTCTGTTTTCCGGCTGCGGTACGGTGCGGGTCATGTCTGCTGACCACGTCGTCGTCACCACTACCGTCGACTCCGAGGCCGCCGCGCGCACCATCGCCGCGAGCGCCATCGAGGCCCGGCTCGCCGCGTGCGCCCAGATCGTGGGGCCGATCACCAGCGTTTTCCGGTGGGAGGACGAGGTGCAGACGGCGGCCGAATGGCGGGTCGAGTGCAAGACGGCCGCGGACCGGTCCGGCGCGCTGGAGGAGTTCCTGAACGTGCGGCACCCGTACGACCTGCCGGAGGTCATCGTCACGCCGATCGTCGGCGGCAGCCCGCGGTACCTGTCGTGGCTCGTGGAGGAGACGCGCTAGCCGCCACCTGATCGGGGGTAGCTCCGCTCTTTCCCCGCGCGGGGTTTCGGCAGGTCGGCGGGACGTTGGTCCCGGCTGGTTCAGGACGTGTTGAACTGGCTGGCGCGGGTGTCCGCGCGGAGGATCGAACCCGTGGATGTCCTAGAGCTCGCGCGGTGGCAGTTCGGCATCACCACCGTCTACCACTTCCTGATGGTCCCGCTGACCATCGGACTTTCGGTGCTGGTCGCGGCCATGCAGACGGCATGGGTGCGCACCGGCAAGCCGCGGCACCTCAAGATGACGAAGTTCTGGGGCAAGCTGCTGCTCGTCAACTTCGCCATGGGCGTGGTCACCGGGATCGTGCAGGAATTCCAGTTCGGGATGAGCTGGAGCGCCTACTCCCGGTTCGTCGGCGACGTGTTCGGCGCGCCGCTCGCGATGGAAGGCCTCCTCGCGTTCTTCGTCGAGTCGGTCTTCCTCGGCCTGTGGATCTTCGGCTGGGACCGGCTGCCGCGCCGGGTGCACCTGGCCTGTGCCTGGGCGTTTTCGCTGGCCACGATGGCCTCGGCGTACTTCATTCTCGCCGCGAACTCGTGGATGCAGCACCCGGTGGGCGTCGAGTTCGTGAACGGCAAGCCGACGATGAACTCGATCGGCGCGGTGCTCACGAACAACACCGCGCTCGCCGCGATCCCGCACACGCTGGCCGGCGCGTTCTCGGTGGCGGCGGCGTTCCTGGTGGGCGTGGCCGGATGGCACCTGTGGCGGCGTCGCAAGTCGGATTCGGACGAACACCGCGACGTCTGGCGCTCGTCGCTGCGCCTAGGCGGCTGGGTCGGCGTGGTGGCGTTCGCGGTGCTGGCGATCACCGGCGACATGCAGGGCAAGCTGATGTTCGAGCAGCAGCCGATGAAGATGGCGTCGGCGGAGGCGTTGTGCCACACGGAAAAGCCGGCGAGCTTCTCGATCATCGCGATCGGCGACGTGGCCAACGCCAACTGCGAGGACGTAAAGACGTTCAACGTGCCCGCGCTGCTGTCTTTCCTGGCGCACAACGACTTCTCGACCGAGGTCAAGGGCGTGGAGAACCTGGTGACTGAGTACCAGGCGAAATACGGCACGAACTACCCGAACGACCCCGCGCTCGGAACGCTGGCGGGCAAGCCGATCGACTACGTGCCCAGCCTGCCGGTGACGTACTGGGGCTTCCGGATCATGATCGGCTTCGGCGCGATCTCGGCGGGCATCGGCCTGCTGGCCCTGTGGCTCACCCGGCGCGGCCGGATCCCCGGGGGACGCTGGTTCCCGCTGATGGTGCTGGGCGGCATCGCGACGCCGTTCATCGGCAACAGCGCCGGCTGGATCTTCACGGAGATGGGCAGGCAGCCGTTCGTGGTCGCGCCGAATCCGACCGGCGTCGAGGGCATGTGGATGTTCACGGCGCAGGCGGTGTCGAAGCTGACCGTCGGCGAGGTGCTGACGTCGCTGATCTCGTTGACGGTGCTGTACGCGGTGCTGGGTGTGGTGGAGCTGTACCTGATGCGCAAGTACATCCGGGGCGGGGTGGACGCGGTGATGCCGCCCGCTGCCTCTTCTGATTCCGGCGGTTCTGATGATTCCGAGGACTCCGATGGTTCCGATGACCAGGCGCTTTCGTTCGCCTACTGACCCGGTGGAGCGGGCCGGGGTGCCGCCAGAAGACCCGGAGGGCCGGGTCTGGGCGCGGCCCGCTCCACTGGCCTGGACTGAGTGTTCGGGCGCTCTCGGAGAGACCGCTGCTGCGATGGAAATGACGGAGGTGGAGATGAACGCGACGCTGGACAGCCCCGGCTCGGCCTCGGCCTCGGCCGTACTGGCCGCCCCCGCGACGAACCAGCCCGCCGCGACGACGCCCCACCTCGCGTCCGAGCCCGCGGGACCGAGCGCCCCCACCCCAGCTCACACCGCCCAGCCGCACCAACCGCCGCGAACTCTTGCCCCAACCCCTCCCCGCGCGTACGCAGCCCCCACCCTCACCGGGGGGACGCCCCGTACCCAGCGTAATCGGGTGGTGGCTCTCGCGGGTTACCCACAGCAAATCTGTGGACAACTCGTCGGGTTGTGGATAACTCAGGGCCATCGTGGGGACAACCCGGTGGCCGACCGGATGACGCCGGCAGGCGCCGGACGAGGTGAGTGGGGATGACACTCGAAACGCTGTGGTTCGCGATTGTCGCGTTGTTCTGGCTGGGGTATCTCTTCCTCGAAGGATTCGACTTCGGCGTCGGCATGCTGCTGCCGGTCCTCGGGAAGACGAACACCGAGCGGCGCGTCCTCGTCAACACGATCGGGCCGGTCTGGGACGGCAACGAGGTCTGGCTGATCGTCGCGGCCGGGGCGACCTTCGCGGCCTTCCCCGGCTGGTACGCCTCGCTTTTCTCGGGCGCGTACCTCCCGCTGCTGCTCGTCCTCATCGCGCTCATCGGGCGCGGCGTCGCGTTCGAGTACCGCGGCAAGGTCGACTCCGAGCGCTGGCGGCGCGTCTGGGACCGCGTGATCATCATCGGTTCCTGGGTCCCGCCGCTGGGCGTCGGGCTGCTGCTCGCGACCACCGTGCTCGGCCTGCCGCTCGACGCGCAAGGCAACCGCGTCGGGTCGCCGTTCGAGTCCGTTCGGTGGGACACGCTCCTCGGCGCGGTGGCCATCGTTGGCTTCTCGCTCGTGCATGGCGCGGCGTTCCTGGCCCTGAAAACCACCGGTGAGCTGCGGGAACGTGCGCGCACGCTCGCGCTGCGCATCCTCCCGGTCGGGCTGCTGTCGCTGATCGCGTTCCTGGTGGTCGTCCAGGTCCGCGAAGGCAAACTGTGGACGCTCATCTCGCTGGTGATCGTCGTCCTCGCCGCGGCGGTGGCGTGGCTGCGGCTGCACGCCGACCGCGACGGGCAGGCGTTCGCCGCGCTCGCGGTCGTCATCACGGGCGCCGCGGTGACCTTCTTCGGCGCGCTCTACCCGAACGTCCTTCCGTCCACATTGGACCCCGCGCACTCGCTGACCGTCATGAACACCGCGGTCAGCCACTACACGCTGACGGTGATGACCTGGGTCGGCGCGTTCGGCGCGCCGGCGGTGCTGATCTACCAAGGTTGGACCTACTGGGTTTTCCGCAAGCGCATCGGCGTCCAGCACATCCCGGCGGCGCACTGACATGACTGAACTTCCCGGCCGCGCACCCCTTTCCGCCACCGGGTCCCCCATGGACCCAGTGCGGCCGGGCAAGGGTCCGCTCGGCGCGCTCTCGGCCTTGGGGCCGGCCGCGCGCCGAGCGCTGATCCTGGTCGCGGTGCTGTCGTTCGGGAACGCGGTTTTCCTTGTCGGACAAGCCTTTCTGCTAGCGGACCTCCTCGCGGACGTGGTCTCCCGGGGGCTGGGGGAAGGGGGCCGCACCGTCCAGTTGGCTGTTCTGGTCGCGCTCGTCGTGGGCCGCGCGGGCACCAGCTGGGCGGTGCGGGTTGTCTCCGCACGCGCCGCCGCGACCGCGCAACGCGACCTGCGCGCCCGTGTCGTCGACCACGCGTTGCGCCTCGGCCCGGAATGGCTGGCCCGGCGCGGCCACGGCGAACTCACCACGCTCGTCACGCGCGGCCTCGACGCACTCGATTCCTACTTCCGCGAGTACCTCCCCGCGCTCGTCACCGCCGCGGTCGTCCCGCTCGCGGCAGGCGCGGCGATCCTGTGGACAGATTGGCCGTCGGCGGTGATCATCGCCGCGACGGTCCCGTTGCTGCCGATGTTCGCTGTCCTGGTCGGGAAATTCACCGCCGACCGGGTTGCCGGCGCGACGGACGCGGTGCACCGGATGTCCGGTCTGCTCCTCGAACTGGTGCGTGCGTTGCCGGTGCTCACGGCGTTCCGGCGGGCTGACGCGCAGGCCGAAACCGTGCGGAAACTGTCGGAACGGCATCGTCGCGCGACGCTCAAGACGTTGAAGGTCGCGTTCTCCTCGGCGTTCGTGCTGGAACTCGCCGCGACGCTCTCGGTCGCGCTGGTGGCTGTCGTCATCGGTGTCCGGCTCGTCTCGGGCTCGCTCCCGCTGGCGATCGGACTCGGCGTGCTGATCCTCGCTCCCGAGTGCTACCAGCCGATTCGCGCGGTCGGCGCGGCCTTCCACGCGAGCGAGGACGGCGTGGAAGCGGTCCGCCGGGTGACCGCGGTGCTCGCGGAGCCGGTCCCGGCCGACGGAACGCGCACCGCGCCTTGTGGATCGTTGGTTGTGTCCGACCTAAAAGTCGCCCGACGCGGCGGATTCGCCCCGGACGGCGAGAGTTTCGAGGTCCGCCGCGGCCAGATCGTGTGGCTGCGCGCACCGAGCGGTGGCGGCAAATCGACAACGCTGGCGACACTGCTGGGCTTCGTGCCGTCCTATGACGGGTCGGTCATGGCCGGTGACGTCCCGCTCGCCGAGGCCGACCTCGAACGGTGGCGCGCCGGCATCGCGTGGGTTCCGCAGTCGCCAGTCTTCAGCGGCGGCACAGTGCGGGAAGAGCTTGCCGGACCCGACGTCGACGCAGTGCTCAGCGAACTGGGCTTGCACGGTCTCGCCGACCGTCCGGTCGACCGGCTTTCCTTGGGGCAACGCCAGCGCGTCGCCGTGGCTCGAGCGTTGCTGCGCGTTCAATCGGGCGCGTGGTTGCTGCTACTGGACGAGCCGACCGCGCACCTGGACGACGTCAACGCGCGGCGGGTGCTGGACGCGGTGGAGCGAGCCGTCGAAAATGGGGCAGCGGCAGTAATCGCTGCGCACGAACGTTCTGCCGCAGTGGCCATTGAGGACTCAGCTCCAAGCGCGGTCGTTGAGTCCACTTCGGACAGTCCCGATGCGCGGCCGATTCCCTGGCGCACGCTGCTTGACCGGCGGCTCTTCTCCGGCGCTTTCTTGGGTGCCTTGGCGCTTTTGGCCGGGATCGCCCTGACCGCGACTTCCGGTTGGCTGATCGCCAAAGCGTCCCTGCAGCCACCGATTCTGACCTTGACCGTCGCGGTCGTCGGGGTACGCGCTTTCGGACTAGGACGGGCCGGACTCCGGTATGTCGAACGGCTCGTGACGCACGACGCCGCGTTCCGGATCGCCGGACGGTTGCGGGTTCGCCTGTGGAATGCGTTGGTGCGCTTGGGCCCGGCGCGCAGCCTCGAAGCCGGGGAGAGCCAGCGGCGACTGGTGACCGATGTCGACACCGTGCGCGATCTGCTGCCGCGAGTCGTCTCGCCGCCGATCGTGGTCGGGCTGGTCGCGGCCGGGGCAATCGCGGTGCAGACGATGGTCTTGCCCTCGGCCGGTTTGGTGCTGGCCCTGACGGTGCTGGTCGGCTTGGCGGCGCCGGCGGTCGCGCTGCGCTTGGAACGCCGCGCGACTTCGGCCCTCGCGGCCGGACGACGTGACGTCGCGGCGCGGGTCTTGGTGCTGTTCTCGTCGGCAGCGGAGTTGCTCGCCTACGGCCGGGCGGCTTCGCGTCGCCGCGACCTAGCCTCGACGGACACCCAGCTGGCAATCGACACGCGACGACAGGCGTTCGGCGCGGGCGCGGCGGACGCGCTGATCACGCTGGTGACCGGGGCGGCTGCGGTGGTCAGCACGATGCTGGCCGCGGGGGCGGTCGGCCGCGGGGAGCTGGCGGGCGTGATGGCTCCGCTGCTGGCGTTGGTGCCGTTGGCGTTGGCGGAGGTTTTGGCGCTGCTTCCGCAGGCAGCGGTGCACTGGGACACGCTGCGAGCGGCTCGGGTTCGGCTTGGTGCGGTAGTTGGTGAGCCGGAGATTGGCGCTGCGCAGGGCGGCGCGGTCGCTGGGGAAGCCGGGATTCCTGGAGCTGACGGTCACGAAGCCCACCTGAGTGCTGAACTGGCGGGAGTGCGAGGCGAGGCAGCGTCCGTCGTTGCTGAACCAGGCCCGTCCGCAGTCCGGTTGCGGGGTGCGGAGCTGGGGTGGCCTGGCGGCGAGGCGGTGCTGAAGGACGTCGAGCTGAGCGTGCCGACCGGGGCTTATGTCGCGGTCGTCGGGCCGAGCGGGGCTGGCAAGTCGACGTTGGTGGCAGCTTTGCTGGGGTTCCTTCAGCCTCGAGCGGGCGAGGTTGTCGTGCCGGGCAAGGTTGCTTGGGCGCCGCAGGAGCCGATGTTGGTGTCGACGACGGTGGCGGAGAATTTGCGGCTCGCGGACCCTCGGGCGGAGACGTCCGATTTGCGGCGGGTGCTGGATCAGGCGCAGTTGCCGGACCTGGATCTGGCGACGGTGCTCGACAGCGCCGGGGCAGGGTTGTCCGGTGGGCAGGCGCAGCGGGTGGCGTTGGCGCGGGCGTTGCTGGCGGCTCCGTCGGCGGAGTTGGTGGTGCTTGACGAGCCGACGTCGCACCTTGACGAGTCGACGGCGCGGGCGTTGCGCGCGACGTTGCGTACGGAGCTTGCTGGACGGACCGTCGTGCACGTAACGCACAATGCGGACGAAGAGCTGCAAGCGGACATGGTTTTCGAGGTTCGGGACGGGCGCGTTGTGCGGCGGGCGTTGCCGCGGGTGGCGGCGTGACGGAGGGTTGTTGGTGACGGTCACGATTTCGGGTCTGGGGCTAGGGTCCGCGCTAAGGTCGGAGTTGCTCATGGACCCGACACTCGCCGCGCGCGCCCTCTCCGCGGCTACGGAGATCACCAGCACCGCGCTGTCCGGGGACGACCCGGAAGCGGTGCTGGAAACAGTCGTGGCCAGGGCTGTCGAACTCGCGGACGCGGACCTTGGCCTGGCGATGGTCAGCGCCGACGACGGGCGCGTCGTGGTCGAGGCGGCGTATGGGGTCGACGGCTTGCTCGCGGAGGCGCCGGCGGGCGACGTCGAAGGCGGGCCGGTCGGGGAGCTGCGCGGGCTGACGCTCGAGACGGACTCCGCGGCGGGCCAGGTCGCGCGCGGCAGCGAGCCGATCGCGGCGGAGGACTTCATCGTCGATCCGCGCACGGCGCCCTATGTGCCGGACGAACTTCGCGGGTACGGGCCGTTCGCAGCCGCGCCGTTCGGCTCCGGCGGGCGGGTGCTTGGTGCGCTCACGGTGTATCGAAGGCAGGGGCGCGAGCCGTTCTCCGCGGGCACGGTCGAGATGCTCGCGGCGTTCGCGGCGCAGGCCGGGGTAGTGCTCGCGCTGGCGGAGGGCGCGAACGCGCGGCATCGCGTGACGCTTTATCAGGAGCGCGAACGCATCGCCCGCGAACTGCACGACGTGATCGTGCAACGGCTCTACGGCACCGGGATGCAACTGGACCGCGTCCGCCGCAACATGCGGAAACGCTTCGCGCAAGCCGACGGGGCCCGGCTGTCCGACGCGATCGACCAGCTGGACCAGACCATCGAGGAAATCCGCGGCACCGTGCGCGCACTGCGCTCCCCGGAGCCGCGCCACGACCCCGGCACCCCGACAGACCTCGCCGAATCCGCGCGCGGCGAGGTGCGCATCGCCGGCGAACTGCTCGGGTATCCGCCGACCCTGGAGTTGTCCGGCGAGTTCGCCGACATTCCGGCCGAACGGGCCGACCACATCCGTGCGGCGCTGCGCGAAGCACTGTCCAATGTGGTCCGACACTCCGGGGCGAGCGAGACCCGCGTGACGTTGACTCGCGACGCGGAGGGCGTGAAACTTCGCGTGCGGGACAACGGATCCGGGGTGCCGCAAGGTGTTGCTACCCGGGGGCTTCGGCATCTCGCCGAGCGTGCTGATGCTGCTGGTGGGCGGTTTTTCCTCAATTCTTCGCCTAGTTTGGGGACGCTTGTCGCGTTTGATCTGCCGCTTGGGTGATCACGTTGTGGCGCAGGGGGGTTTGGCAGTCGTCGCAGCTTCGGCTCGACGTCTGCGACGGGTCGCGACGCCGCGGTGGGTCGCCAAGCCGCGTCGGCCGTCAAGCAGCGACGGGCTGTCACGTCGCAACGGGCCACTAAGCCTCAACGGGCAGTGACGCCGCAAGGAGCCGTGATGCCGCGACGGGGTGCCAAGCTGCCACGGGCTGCCGAGCCGCGACAGGCCGTGCGCCGCGACGGGCTGCCAAGCTGCGACGGGCCGCCATGCGGTGACAGGTCGCGACGCTGTGACAGGCCGCCAAGCTGCGACGGGGTGCCGAGCCGCGACGAGCTGCCGAGCCGCGACGGTTTGCGCTGCATCGACGGCAGTAGCCGCATTGCCATGTCCTGCAACGCGATAGTCCGCCTTGCATCGGGCCTGCGCGGCAGTTACCGCGCCGCGACGAGCGCGTCGCGGTAACCGCATCGCCGACCGAGCTGTGGTTGCGTCGGACTCGTCGCGTCAGCTGTACTGCGCAGCCTGCACTGTGTCGTCGACCCCGCGTTGCGGCGACCTAGTGCCGCGCTGAAACGCTGCGTCGACTCGGCCTGGTGCCGACCTGGCGCCATGCCGAAACGCCATGCCGAAGCGCTACGCCAAACGCCATGCCGAAACGCCATGCCGACCCAGCGTTGCGGAGACCTGGCCCTGTTTCGGGCCGCCACCACAAACCCGCTGCCTCAGGCCTAGCCACCGCGCAACCGTCGTATCGAATCCGTCGCCTCGGAATCGCAGCGAACGCACTGCCTCTGTACCTGTCGAACTCTGTACCTGTCGAATCGCTCGCAGCAAACACGCTGTCTCAACCTCGCGCCGCTGTGAACCCACCGCTGTGAACACACCGCGCACCAAGAGATTCAGCCTTCACGAGTCATCGAACACGCTCCTTCCCCACGTTTCCGCCTGCCACCGAGCCGTCACCCATGGTATCGAGAAATCGAACATCTATTCGGCACTCAATTGGGTGAATCAATCAACGGCAGTCGGCTACCCTCAGCTTCGTCCGGGACGCCGAGAACCCCGTACGCAGCAATGCGTACGGGGTTCGGGCGCGGAATAAGCAGGGGTCAGTCGCGCGCAGCGAAGAAAGCGCGGATGTCGCCGGCGAGGAGGTCGGGGCGTTCCAGCGCCGCGAAGTGGCCGCCTTCCTCGAAGCGGCTCCAGTGCACGATGTTCGTGTTGTCGCGTTCGGCGAAGGTCTTCATGGTCTGGAAGTCGTCCTTGAACACCGCCACGCCAGTGCGCGCGTCGCTCACTCGCGGTTCGGCCTCCGCGCGGGCGTTCTCCAGGTAGCTGCGGCTCATCCCGGAGGCGGCGTTGGCGAACCAGTTCACGCTCACCTCCAGCAGGATCTTTTCCAGCGGCACCAACGAAGTCCCGTTGCCGAAGGAGTTGAACAGCTCGCTGTAGGCGAGTAATCCGATCGGGGAGTCACTGAGGCCGACGGAAACCGTTTGGGGACGCGAGGCGTTCATCGTGTTGTAGCCACCAACTGATTGAAACCATTGCATGTGCGCGAGACCGGCGTGGTCGGCCGGGTCGAGGCGTTCGAACTCCGCCGGGTCGCCGGACGGGAACGAGAACAGCTGCAGGACGTGCAGGCCGAGGAAGCCCTCCGGGTTCAGCAAGCCGAGCTCCCGGGCGGTCATCGCGCCGTTGTCCGAGCCGTGGATTCCGTAGCTCTCGTACCCGAGGCCGCGCATCAGCCGGTCGTACGCCGCGGCGACGCGAGGGATCGTCCAGCCGGATTCGGCGACGGGCTGGGAGAAGCCGTAGCCGGGCGCGTCGGGGACGACGACGTCGAAGGCGTCCTCGGCGCGGCCGCCGTAGGCGACCGGGTCGACGAGGCGGTCGATCAGGTCGAGGTAGTCGACCGACGAGCCGGGATAGGTGTGCGCGAGCAGCAGCGGCGTCGCGCCGGGGTGGGCGGAGCGGACGTGGATGAAGTGGAACGTCTGGCCGTCGATCTCGGTGGTGAAGTGCGGGAAGGAGTTGATCCGCGCTTCGGCGGCGCGCCAGTCGAAGCTCCGCCACGCCTCGATCGCCGTCCGCAGGTAGGCGTTCGGGGTGCCGGCGTCCCAGTCGTCGGTCGGCGACGGCTGCGGCAGGCGGGTGCGGGCGAGGCGGTCGTGCAGGTCCGCGAGTTCGGCGTCGGTGACCTCGACGGTGAAGGGGCGGAGGGTGAGGGAGGCGGTTGCGTTCGTCATGAGAAGAACACTAGGAGGCTAATAGGTAGGATCGGTTCCTAATAGAATAGGGAGTTTCGATGGCTGATCCGACGGCGCGGTTGCTGGCGCTTCTCGCACTGCTTCAGAGCGCGGCCGGGCGGAGCGGCAGGGAGCTGTCGGAACGCCTGGGCGTCTCGGCCCGGACGATCCGCAACGACGTCGAGCGGCTGCGTGACCTGGGCTATCCCGTCGAGGCGGCGCGCGGGAACGTCGGCGGCTACCGGCTCGGCTCTGGCGGAAAGCTGCCTCCGCTCCTGCTCGACGACGAGGAGGCGGTGGCGGTCACGGTCGGCCTGCGGGCCGCGGCGGGCATCTCCGGGATCGACGAGGCAGGCACGCGGGCGCTCGCGAAGCTGGAACAGGTGTTGCCGGCCAGGCTGCGTCCGACGGTCGACGCGCTGCGGTCGACGATCGACCGCGGTCCGGAGAACACCGGCACCGACGCGCCCGATCCGGAGGTCGACGGTGCTGTGCTGCAGGAGGTCGCGCGGGCGATCCGGCACGTCGAATGGCTCCGGTTCGACTACGCGGACGAGCTGCGGCTGGTCGAGCCGTACCGGTTGCTGAGCTGGCAGCGGCGCTGGTACCTAGTCGCCCGCGATCCGCAGGACGGCAGCTGGGCGACCTACCGCATCGACCTGATGGAACCGCGGATGCCGACCCGTCGCCGGTTCGAGCCGAATCCCTTGCCCGGCGGGGATTACACCGCCTTCGCGATGCGCACGATCGCGGCGAGCGGCTGGCTCGTGCACGCGCGCCTGCGCATCGACGCTCCGGCGGAGAAGGTGCTGGCACGGATCAACCCGACGGTCGGCGTCGTCGAACCCATCGGCGAGAACCAGTGTGTGCTCGTCACCGGCGCGGACAGTCTGGACACGGTGGCTGTCTACATTGGAATGTTGATGATGGACTTCACCGTCGAGTCGCCGCCGGAACTGGTCCCGTTGCTGCAGCTGTTGTCGGAACGCTACGGACGCGCCGTCGCGGGAAGCTGATTCACGGGAAGCTGATTCACTTGCCGCGTCGGGCAATCCAGGCCGCGGCCTGGGTGCGGCGCTGCATGCCGAGCTTCGCGAGCACGGACGTCACGTAGTTCTTCACCGTTTTTTCGGCGAGGAAAAGACGTTCGGCGATCTCGCGGTTCGACAGCCCCTGCCCGATCAGCTCCAGCACGTCGCGTTCGCGATCGGTGAGGGCGGCCAGCTCGTCGGTCGGCGGATGGCGCAGCTTGTCGAGCACGCGAGCGGTGCTGACCGGGTCGAGCAACGACCGCCCGGCGGCGACCTCGCGGACCGCGTTCACCACGTCCTGGCCGCGCACCTGCTTGAGCAGATACCCCGAAGCGCCCGCCATGATCGCGCCGACCATGGCTTCCTCGTCGTCGAACGCGGTGAGCATGAGACAGGCAGGCGGATTCGGCTTGGACCGCAACTCGCGGCAGAGCGTGATGCCGTCGCCGTCACCGAGCCGCACATCCACGACCGCGACATCCGGCTCGACGTGCATAGCCACCGCGAGCGCCTCTTCGACACTCCCGGCCTCAGCGACCACTTCCAGGTCGGCCTCGTCGCTGAGCAGGTCGCGCAGGCCCCGCCGGACGAGTTCGTGGTCGTCTACTAGCAGCACCTGGATCGGCATATGTCCAGGTTACGGGGCGTGGGGCGGTTCGTCTGCCGGTCGTGCCGCACGACACCAGGAGTTACCGCTCGCAGGCGATTCCGTCGCCGTCGCGGTCCAGCGCAGGGCGATAGCCTGGGTCGCCGCGGTGAAGCGGGGTGACCCCAGCGGCTTTCGCGGCCGCGCAATTCTTGTAGTACGCAGCGCTCGGCTGTTCGGGTTCCGGCTGATCCTCGACCGGGGGCGGCGGCGGAGCGGCTTGCTCGGACGTGCGCGGGGCCGGTGGCGGGGCGGGCGTTTCCTTCGGCGGAGCAGGGGGCGACACCGGCGTCGGCGCGGTGATGACGCCCTTGCAGGGTTCCGCCCACAATCCGGCCGCCGCTTGCTGGGCCGCGTTTGCGGCGTTGCGCAAAGAGTCGGAGATGACGTTTCCGGCCAGCCGCGCGTATCCGGCCGAAAGCGTCGCGGTCGCGTAGTCGGTGCCATCGTTCAATGCGAGCGCGACGCCGTCAGTGGTGTCCGTGGTGATCTTTACTGCCGCGCCAGCGAGCTTGTTATTGGCCCAAGTAACGGTTTCCGTCGCGTAGCAGTTGGTCCCAGTTGCCACTTCGAGACCGAGGACGCGCACGGTGCGATGGCTGCCGTCCGAGCCGGCCAGTTCGACGTTCGCGGCGTCGGTGATTTTGTCCACGGTGTACGTCACCGGCGCCGGAGAGACTGAGGTGGTCACCGGGGTTGTCGAGGGCGGCGCAACTGGTGCGGCAACCGGCTCCGGCGTCGGCGTGGGCTTTCCGAACACCGCGCCCAGAATGAAGAGAACCGCGAAGACGCTGAGGACGACCGTCAGCCAGGTCGGGAATTTCAGCTTGGGGCGCGGCGGCGGCGCGGGCGTGGAGTGCATTCGGAATTCCTCTTCCTGAGGCGGGTGCCGAATGGACTTCGCACAAGCGGCCGCGAGCGTTACACGACAGGGTTTCCCGGAAAGGAAGAAGTCACGGATCAGTTACAAAGCAAGCTTTCTCCGCAGCGGGTGTGACGGTTTGCGACTTCCCCGCGATGGTTATGGGAACTGTCCAGGAGAAAGCGCATCCCCGATGGCCGAGCTGATCGAACGACTGTCCCTGTCCCCGACCGGGCAGGTGCCCGCGAGCGGTACGGAATTCACCGCGATCGACGTGAAGACGACCGGATTGCACGCCGGTCGCGTGCTGGAGGTCGCCGCGATCCGGTTCCGCGGGGACGGAACCTTCCTCGGCGAGTTCGCGACGGTCGTCGCCGCGGAGGCGAACCGGCGCAATCCGCACCGCATCACCGCGGCGGAACTGGCTGGTGCGCCGGCTTTTGGTGACATCCTCAGCCGGTTGTTCGATCTATGCCGGGGCGCGGTCGTCGTGGCCCACGACCTGTCTTCGGCGGACAGCCTCCTCGCCGAGATCAGCCAACTGGGCGTCCGGTTGCCCCGGCTGCCCGGAATCTCGCTCAAGGACACCGCACAGGCGACGTTGCCGTTGCCCAACTACCGTCTCGCCACCATCGCCCGCGCCTTCGGCATCGAGGACTTTCCCGGTTACCTCGCCGAGCCGGCCGCCCGGGCGTGCGCGCAGGCGATGATCGCTCTCGTCGGGACCCATGGGTTGCGGCTGGCGCACCCGGTGCGTTTCCCGGAATTGCCGCGGTATGCCGCCGGGGCGGCAGCCCTGCGCCGGTCGGTGGACGGCGCGGAGAAGGGGTGGATGGCCGAGGCGGTCGACCGGGTTTCCGCGGGAGACGGCGGACCGGTCGCGCAGGCTTACCTCGATCTGCTTGCCGAAGCGGTCGGCGACGAATTTCTGGCTGACGAGGAGGTCTCGGCGCTTGCCGGCCTAGCGGCTGAAGCTGGGCTGCCCGCAGCGGAGGTCCGGCGGGTGCATGCCGGTTTCGTCGCGGAGCTGCGCCGGGTCGCGGAGGCCGACGGGGAAGTGACTTCCACCGAGTACCGCGAACTGCGGCAGGTCGCGGAGGCGCTCGGGGTGCTGGAAGCGGTGGTGGACCTGAAGGTGACCGCCACGGGACACAAGCCGACGAGAGTTCTCGTGCTCGGTGCGACGGCAGACGCGGACCAGTTCCGGGCGCGGGTGCTGTCGGCGGGATTCCAGCTCGCGAAGAACCTGACGGGCTCGGTCACGCACCTCGTGTACGACGCGGAGGTGCGTGAGTCCGAACCGCGGCTTTCCCGGGCACTGGAACTCGGTGCGCACGTCGCGCGGCTGGACGAGGCTCCGGTGTTGTTCGGTTTCGAGAGCGCCCCGCAGCCGAGACATCAGAAGGCGCCCTCGGTCAGCAGCCGGCTGGCCGGGCGGGTGCTGATGGGAATCGGACTAGTTCTGATGGTCCTCACCGTCGCCGCGATGTTCGGCGGCGCCGGGTTGGGGCCGGGGATCTTTCTGGGTGTCTTCGCGGTCGGTGCGCTGGTCGGCGGGTGGTACCTCGACGAGACGAAGCGGGCGGCGGCCGGGTCAGCGGGCTAGCGGAGGGAACCTCTTCTCGTTTCGGTCCACCTTCGCGTTCGCCGCTTCCAGCAGGTCGATTCCCAGCACGTCCGCCAGCCGGACGAGATACAGCATTACGTCGGCGATTTCGTCTTGGACGTTGAACTCCTGGGTCGGGTCCGCGCGCCAGTTCGCGGCCTCTTCCGGCGTCAGCCATTGGAACAGGGCGATCAGCTCGCCTACTTCGCCGGACAGGGCCATCGTCAGGTTTTTCGGGGTGTGGAACGGTTCCCATTCCCGGGCGGCGGCGAAGTCGCGGAGGCGCTGGGTGAGGTCGTCTAGGGTCACCGGACCTGACTATCACGCGCAGTGCTCACCTGGGGTGTCCGGGTTGGGCCGAAAAGAGTACGCCGTTGGCCCACACGCCGGTTACGGGCGATACGGCAGACTGTTCCCGTGAGCGTCCCCGACCCGGTCGAGTACACCGCCAAAATCGGTGCGGTTCTCGACACTGTGCGGCGGCTGCTCGACTCCGGCAGCCGCGCTGATCTCGCGCCGCTCGCTCGGCGGGCGGTGGACGACATCGTGGGCATGCTCGAGCAGCACGGCGACCTCGCGGCGGACCTCGAGGAGCGGCTTGACCAGGCGGTCGCGTTGTACGCGCGGGCTTGTGCGGCTCGGCCGCCGGAGCCGGGGCAGCTCGCGGACTGGGTGCTGGAGGCGGCGTTCAGCGGGCGGGCGGTCGCGGTGGCCGATTTCGCGGCGGCGCTCGGGGAGGGCGGGCTCGCGCGGATGAAGTCCATTGTGGACGAAGTGTTGCGCGTGAAGCAGCCGGAGAAAGCCGAGATCGCGCAGCGGCTGCAGGAGGAGATCGCCGAGGCCAGCGGGGACGTCGACGGGCTGGTCGCCATTCTCGCGGCCAAGCCGCCTCGGGTGGACGTCAGTCTCAAGATTGTCCGGGTGTTGCGGGCGGCTGGGCGGCACGGCGAGGCGATCGCTTACGCGGCGCGGGTGCTGACTCCGCAGCGGGCGGGAACGCGACTACGGGCAGAGAACCCGAGGGCGGAGAAGCCACCGACGGAAAAGCCGCAGCGGGCAGAGAAGCAGCAGCGGAAAGAAACACCGCAGCAGGCGGAAGCCCCGCACAAAGAAGAACACTCCATTCCGGAGTATCGCGAGCGGATCGAGCAGCTGATCGCGCAAAAAGAAGCGGGCGCGTACCGGGAAGCGGCGCAGTGCCTCAAAAAACTGCGCACCCTGCACAAGCAAGCGGGCACGGCGGAGGAGTTCACCGGCTACGTCGCCGAGCTGGTGAACGTCCACCGCCGCAAAACCCGGTTGCTCGCGGAGATCCGGTCGGCCCGGATCGCGCTTCCGAAGGGCTAGATTTCGGCCAGGGCGGCGCGGTAGGCGTCCAGGTCGTAGTCCAGCTGGTCTTCCTCCTCGGTTTCGGTCAGCTGTCCTTCCAGGACAGTCACCAACCGGTCGAGGACCTCGGTGCGGGAAAGGTCCTGCCGCAGCAGGTTCTGCGCGGCGGTCCACACTTCGGCGGGCTCGTCGTCCCACAGCTGGTCCACAATGGACGTCTCAAGCGCGAGGCGGAGACCGTCGGCGCCGTCGAATTCTTCCGCGGCCAGCGACTCGTGGTACTCCGGGTGCGCGCCGATCACCAGCAGCCGGCGCTGTTCCGGGTCGCCCGGGTCCAAGTCGGTCAGTTCCTCGTCACCGATCACTGTGGACAGTTCGGGCACCGCGAAACGGCGGCGGGCCACCACTTCCAGGGCTTCTTCGGCGGATTCGGTGCCGTCGAGGTAATCGCTGAAGTCGTCTTCCTCGTCGTCGTCCGAGAGGTACTCGCCGAGGTATTCGGTGACTTCTTCCAGCAAAGCCGCGGTCGCGATTTCGGACAGTCCGGCGCGCGCGGCGGCCCAACCCGCCCAGGACAGCACGACCGGCGCGACGGCGTCCTCGTCTTCCAGCTCGTATTCGCCGTCCAGCAAGGATTCGAGGAACCGGGCCAGCTTCTCCGGACCGACGCGCAGCGGGTTCGCCTGTTCCACCCGGCATCCGTGGTCCACCAGCAGATTGGCGATTTCGCGGGCGGCGTCGGCGTCCGGCAGGTTCGTGTCGGAGAGGAACTGGGTGACGGCTCCCTCGCGCTGCGCGGCAGTCCACTCGGCGACCGGCGGAACCTCAGTGGGCTCCGGCAGCGAACGCGCCCAGGTCAGCGCGATGGCGTGGAATCGCGTGTAGTCCTCGCCGACGTCCGGCTCGTCCAAGGCGTCCGTGGCGGCGATCCCGGACACCAGCAGCCGGTGCGCGTCGGCGGGTTCGATCTTCTCCAGTACGACCAGTTCGCCGTCTTCCTCGACCTGCGAGCGCATTTCGGCGAGCACCTCGTGCGGCTCCTCGATGACCACCAGGTCGCGCACCCGGCCGCCCTCGGTGAAGTCCAGCAGCGCGAGCAGGCCGAGCGAGTGGTCGCCTCGGGAAAGGACGCACAGCAGCGAAGACTCGTCGCCGTAAACATCCCCGGTGCGCCAGCATTCGCCGACGCTGACCTGCCCGACCTCGGCGGCCCACTCCGGCTCCGGGATGCCGCGGCCGAGCACCACGCCGAGCGCCTCGGCCGCCGCCGAACGCTCCTCTTCGGACTCGGCCAGCACCTTCAGCGCGGCCAGCAGCGCCGCCGCGCCAGGGGTGATCTTGCGCTGGGCGAAGGCGATCAGCTCAAGCCCGAGCTGGCTTTCCGGCTCGTCCTCCACGACGACGTCCCGCCACTGCCCGACGACCTCGGAACCGAGCAGGTCGATGTCGAACGGACCGGGCTCGGCCGCGACCGCGGAGAAGTCCCGCAGCACGTCCTTGAACAGACCGTTGACGCTGGGGGCGGTGGGTAGGGAACTCTTCTTGCGCGCGCGGCTCACCGGACTCATGCCGCACATCTTGCCTGGACCGAAAGCTCAGGCCTCAGCTGGTCGGCTCCGCCGTGCCGCGTGCCTTCAGGCGCCGTTCGCGCAGCGCGTCGTCGAAGTCGACGACGAACGCCCCCGCGGCCATCGCGACCAGCAGCGTCAATCCCAATACCGCGCCGACCCAGGTCAGGACGATAGTCAACATCGTGGCCTCCTTCGCAGGTCAAGTGCGACTTCCTGCTGCTTTCAGGGTCGCTTGCGGACCGGGGCGCTGGTATCGGCCAAGTGGTTACGAAGACGCTGACCGATCGGTCAATTACCCGGCTCTTGCGCAGAAAGAGAGCAGAAGGAGGCCAGTGAGGCGCGTGTGGGTGACGCTCAGAGTTTCCGCAATCGAACACGGTTGATGGCGTGGTCGGCGTCCTTGCGAAGCACGAGCGTCGCACGCGGCCGGGTCGGCTTGATGTTCTCCATCAGGTTCGGCTCGTTGATGGTGCGCCAGAGGTGCCGCGCTTCCTCGCGGGCCTCGTCGTCGTCCAGGCCGGCGAAATGGTGGAAGTGCGACGCCGGGTCGGCGAACGCGGTGTGCCGCAGCTTCAGGAATCGCTCGACATACCAATGCTCGATGTCGTCGATGTGCGCGTCGACGTAAATCGAGAAATCGAACAGATCCGAAACGGTCAGGCTCGGGCCGGGCTGCAGGACGTTCAGCCCCTCGATGATCAGGATGTCCGGCCGCTCCACGACCTGCTCCTGGTCCGGGAGGATGTCGTAGGCCAGGTGCGAGTACACCGGCGCGGACACCCGCTCTGCCCCGGACTTCACCTCGGTGACGAACCGCAGCAGGGCGCGCCGGTCGTAGCTTTCCGGGAAACCCTTGCGGTGCATGATCCCGCGCCGGGTCAGCTCGGCGCGCGAGTAGAGGAACCCGTCGGTCGTCACGAGGTCGACGCGCGGGTGGTCGGGCCAGCGGGCGAGCAGGGTGCGCAGGATCCGGGCGGTGGTCGACTTGCCGACCGCGACACTGCCCGCGACGCCGATCACGAACGGCGCTTTGGTGTTGCGGCAGTCCTCGCCGAGGAACGTCGTGGTGGCCTCGTACAGCTGTTGCCGGGCCTTCACCTGGAGGTTGATCAGCCGCGAAAGCGGCAGGTACACGTCGGCGACCTCGGCGAGATCGATTTGTTCCCCGAGCCCGCGGAGCCGGACCAGCTCGTCCGCGGTCAGCGGCAGCGGAGTGGAGCTGCGCAGCTCCCGCCACTGTTCCCGATGCAGCTCTACATAAGGGCTGAGTTCACGGACCCGTGTGGGCATCGCACACTCCTCGGCCGTCGCCTGCGCTGGCTCCGTCTGCGCTACTTCCGTAACGCCGTATCAACGGTAGGGCTTACCGCGCGTGAACGCGCTGTGATGTGATGCACGCACCCCTGAGCCGAGAGGTATTCGATCACCGAAGGTGACCGTTGGCCCCGAACACTTCCTGCCACGCGGCGGCGACCTGACGGGCACAGGTGGCCGGTGCCACGCCGCCGACGCCGGTGCCGAGACCGGGCATCGCGATCGTCCGCACCGCCGAGGCGACCGAGCCGGAATCCAGCTGCCCGCGCTGCCACTGCAGGAACACCGCGCGCGCCGCGAGATACGGGTGGACGGTGTCGGCGGGCAGCCGTTCGCCGGGCTCGCGCATGGTCGGCGCGCTGATCAGCCACGCCGGTTCGGACTCGCCGGTCGGGACGATCACCGACTCGCCGATCGGCAGCTCACCGCCGTATGAAGCCAAAACCGCGCTGCGCACGCTCTGCTCGATGCCGGGGAACGCCCGCGCGTAGACCGCGTCGATCCCGCCGCGCATCCAGCCGTAGGAGTTGGCCGGGCTGACCACCGCCTGCGCGGCGATGTCGAGCACCGAACCGCGATGCACCCGGACAGAGCCGCCGACGTCCGCCACGGCGGAGGTCCACGCCGCGGCCAGCGGTTCATCGACGGCGCACAGCACCAATTCCGGCGTTCGGGGAGAAACCGGCGAAACGGCTTCCCCGTGCCCGGCGTGTGTGCCTGAGTCGGCGGTCACCGTTCCAGCATGGCAAAAAACGCCACCCGGCGTAACCGGTTTAGCCACCGGCTGTCCGAGTGAAAAGCGCCACGCACTCGGTCGCTAGCCTGACTCCCGTGTTGCGGATCGCGTATTTCGGCCCTCAGGGCACGTTCACCGAGCAGGCCGCCCGCGCGCTCGCGCCGGGCGAGGACCTGACCCCCTACGAGACCGTCCGGCTGGCGCTGCAGGCTGTCCGCGACGGCGCCGCGGACGCCGCGTGCGTGCCGATCGAGAACTCCGTCGAGGGCGTGGTCCCCGCGACGCTCGACGGGCTCAGCGACGGGGATCCGCTCGTCGCCACGGCCGAGACGATCCTGCCCATCCACTTCAGCGTGCTCAAACGGCCGGGCGGCGGCGAAATCCGCACCGTCGCGAGCCATCCGCACGCGCTCGCCCAGGTGCGCGAATGGCTGGAGGCGAACCTGCCGGACGCCACCCCGGTCGCCTCGTCGTCCACCGCGGCCGCCGCCGTCGGCGTGGTCGAGGGCGATTTCGACGCGGCCGTGTCCGCGCCGGTCGCGATCGAGCACTACCCGCTGGAGGAGCTGGCGACCGGCGTCGCCGACGTCCGCGACGCGCAGACCCGGTTCCTGATGGTGCGCCGCCCCGGCGAACTGCCCGCGCCCACCGGAGCCGACCGCACGTCGATCGTCGCGGCCGCGGTCAACCGCACCGGGACGCTGTCCGATCTGCTGGTGGAGCTGGCCGTTCGCGGGATCAACCTGACCCGGATCGACGCCCGGCCGACGCGCAGCAACTTCGGCGAGTACCGGTTCTTCATCGACTTCGAGGGGCACGTCGCCGAACCCCGGATCGTCGACGCGATGGCCGCCCTGCGCCGACGCTCCCACCTGCGCTTTCTCGGTTCGTACCCGCGAGCGGACGAGGTCGCGGCCACGATCGAGGACGGCGCGGGGAACCAGGATTTCCTCGACGCGCAGGCTTGGGTCGACGCCGTTTTGAAGGGAGAGGGCGCATGAGGTTGCTGCTGGTCCGACACGGGCAGACGGAAGGCAATGTCCGCCGCGCGCTGGACACCGCGTTGCCCGGTCCGCCGCTCACCGAACTCGGCCGGGAGCAGGCCGCGGCGCTTGCCGAGCAGCTGAAATCCGAGCCGATCGTGGCGGTGTACGCGTCGGAGGCGGTGCGGGCGCAGCAGACCGCGGCGCCGCTGGCCGAGGCGTTCGGGTTCGACGTGCAGGTGATCGAGGGCGTCAAGGAGGTCGACGCCGGCGACCTCGAAGGCAATACCGACCCGGACTCGATCGGCGTCTACCTGGACGTGGTGAAGGCCTGGACGGAAGGCGACCTCGACGTCTCGATCCCCGGCGGCGAGACCGGCACGCAGGTGCGCGACCGGATGCTCGGCGCGGCGGGCGAGCTGCGGGCCAAGCACGAGGAAACCTCGCCGGACGGCGTGGTCGTGCTGGTCAGCCACGGCGGCGCGATCCGGCTCGCCGGGGAGTGGCTGGCCGCGAACGTGCCCGCCGAGCTGGCGAACGAGGCGCTGATCCCGAATACGAAGTTCGTCGAGCTGGAAGCCCGCGACCACGGATGGGAGTGCGTCCGCTGGGTCGACACCCGCCTTTCGTGAGCGGTTGATCACTCGCTCGGGGAAACGCTGAGTGAACCCGCATCCGGTGGGGAACTCACCGGATGCGGAGCAACCCCGTCCGGACATGGCACGTCCTCCGGAAGAGGTTCCACCCAGTTCGGCGTTCACCAGCACAGCGAGGCGAGTGAGATGGCAAACACGAAGAAACCGTGGTTTTCCCTGGTCTTCCTGTCCGCAGTGGGCGCGTCGGGGGCGCTGCTGCTTTCCGCGTGCGGCCAGGGCGCTCCCGCCGCGAGCGGCCCGGCGAGTTCGGACACCCCGTCGAGCAGTCCGATGTCGTCGGCTTCGTCCGCCGCGTCGTCGGCTCCTTCTTCCGCGTCGTCCGCGCCCAGCGGCGGCTCGGCTCCGGCCGATAAGCCGCCCGCCGACAACGGCCTGTGCAAGGCAGGCGACGTTTCCCTGTCGCTCGGCGGCGGCGACGCCGGCGCCGGTTCGGAGTACCGGCCGCTGCTGATCAAGAACACCAGCGGCACGCCGTGCACTATCCAGGGCTTCCCTGGCGTGTCCTACGTCGGCGGCGAGAACGGGGCCCAGATCGGCCCGGCCGCCGATCGCGACGGCGCCAAGGGCGCGCCGGTGAAGCTGGCTCCCGGCCAGTCCGCCGCGGCCGACCTGCAGTTCGCGCAGGTGCGCAACTTCGACCCGGCCGTGTGCAAGCCGACCCAGGTCAAGGGCCTGCGTGTGTACCTGCCGCAGGAGAAGGCGTCGAAGTTCGTGCCGCTCGACGGCCTCGGCTGCGCGGGCACGAACATCCCGGGCAAGCAGCTCGGCGTGAAGACCGTGCACAAGGCCTGACCGAGGCTCTGCGCGTGGGGGTCAGCCCCGCGCGCAGAGTTGTTCCACCTGGACGACGGCGGCCTGCTGGTCGCGGTTGTCGAAGCGGCTGCTGAGCACCATCTTGTTCACCGCTTCGAGGCTTTTGGCCAGCGGCTGGTAGTTGCCGTCGAAGGTCGCCGCCGCCTTGGCCAGCTCCATCGCGCCGGTGACGCGGTGCACCGAATCGTCGGACATCCGGGTGAACTGCGCCGCGTCGACGCCGCCCGTGGTGTCCGGGATGTGCCCAGCGCGAGCGAACGCGGCGCACGCGGCCGCCGCGTCGACATTCGCTCCGGCGCGCTGGCCGGACAGTCCCCACAGCAGCCCGACCACGCAGGTGCCGAGCACGAACCCGGCGACGGCGGCGAGGACGAGCGGCCGGCGGGTGGCGGGAGGCGGTGACTCCAGGTCGGTGTCGCGGTCGTCGTCCGGCAGCGGCGGAGTGTCGAGCGCAGTCATCACGTACCTCCGGGCGGCCGGGGTGAGGTGCTATTTCAGCACCAAAACCGCGCCGGATCACTGCTGCGAACAGACTCCGTCCCCGGTCGAGGCCGTTTTGTCATCGAGCGGGCGTCCGCGCAGCGCGAACAGTGCGTAAGCGGTCACGAACAGCAGCAGAACGCCGGAAGCGGTGAAGGTGTCGCCCGCCGATCCGAGCAGCTTCGTGAGTAATCCGCCCAGGAGCGCGCCGAGCGGAATCGCGCCCCAGACGACCGTCCGCCACACCCCGAGCACGCGGCCGAGAAGCTCGCCGGGCACGAGCGTGTGGCGCGCGGTCGCGAGCACCACGTTCACCGCCACCACCGCCGCCGCGAAGACGCCGAACAGCACCGCGGATACCACCGGCTGGCGCACCAGGCCCATGCCGCCGAAGCCGAGCGCGCAGAACAACACCCCGCCGACCAGGACCGTCCGCCGTCCGATGCGCCGGACCAGTCGCGGCGTCAGCCCGGCTCCGAGCAGGCCGCCGGCACCGCCGACGAACGCGAAAGCGCCGAAGGTGGCGTCGGACAAATGCAGGTCTTCCAGCGCGTACAGCACCAGTTGCGCCTGGGCCAGTTCGCTGATCAGGCTGAGCAGACCGGCGATCGCGAGCAGTCGCAGCAACAGCGAATGCCGCCGCAGCCAGCGGAAACCGTCCGCGAAATCCGCCCGGATGTGCGACTTGGCTTCCTGCCGCGGCCGGTAGCTGCCCGCCATGCCCAGCAGCACTGCGGCACCGACCGCGAAGCCGACGGACGAGAGCAGGAACGGGAAGACCGCGAACATCGCGAAGGTGGCGCTGCCGACCGGGCCGCCGAGGAAGGTCTGGCCGACGATCTCGCAGGCCTGCAGTTTGCTGTTGGCGCTCTCCAGCCGGTCCGCCTCGACCAGCGAGGGCGGCAGCACGTTCGCCGCGCTCTCCGCGACCGTTTCGGCGATGCCCACGAGCAGCGACGCGACGTAAATCGTCCAAATCTCCATCGCGGCGAACGCGAGCAGCGCGGTGACCGCGGCGACCACGAGCGCGCGCATCGCGTTCGCGGCGATCATCGCCTTCTTGCGGTCGATCCGGTCGACGAGCGTTCCCGCCGGGATGGCGAACAGCAGCCACGGCAGGAACTGCACCGCCGAAAGCGCGGCGATCTCGACCGGATCGCGGGTCAGCGTGGTGGCCAGCAGCGGGAAGGCGACCTTGGCGATGCCGTCGGCGAGGTTCGACGTGCCGCTCGAAGCGAGCAGCCAGCGCAGCCGGCCGTCCGTCGTCCGATGCGACACAAACCACCTCACGAAAACCGGAAACTGCCTGATCAGGACAGTCTAAAGAGATCAGCCGCGTTCTGTGACGCTTTGATGACCTTCGGTGTTTTCCGCGGTGGCGCTGCGTTGTTGAGCAGGGAAGAGCAACGGGCTGGCGGGGTTCCGCCGGAATCAGCCCCAGCCGAGTTCGTGCAGCCGCTCGTCGTCGATGCCGAAGTGGTGGCCGAGTTCGTGCATGACGGTGATCAGGACTTCCTCGACGACGTCGTCCTCGGTGTCGCAGATGTCGAGGATCGGCTCCCGGTAGATCGAGATCCGGTCCGGCAGCGCACCGCTGTAGTGGCTGGTGCGCTCGGTGAGCGCGATGCCGTGGTAGAGCCCGAGGATGTCCGGCGCTTCCTCGTTGAACTCCTCGACCAGCACCACGACGTTGTCCATCGCCGCGGCGAACTCCGCGGGCACCTGGTCGAGCGCGTCGGCCACGAGTTCCTCGAACCGGGCCTGGCTCATCTCGACGGGCACCGCTCAGTTCCCGCCGGAACCGGAACTCGGCGGCGGGCTCTGCTGCTGGCCGGACGAGCTGGAGGAGCCGCTCTTCACGCTGCCGGTGACCGCCTGGAACCCGCTGCCGTCCTGCAGCGTGGCCGCGACCTTGCAGTTGACCTTGGTGGACCCGGCGTCCCAGCTCTCCTGCTCGCGCGAGTCCCAGCCCAGCGTGAGCTTCTTCGAGGAGAGATCAGAGCTGCCGGTGTAGTCCTTCGCGGCCTTGTTGCACTCGGTGTCGAGCCAGGACTTCTGGTCGTCCAGCTTCGGGTAGCCGTCCTTGAAGTGCGAGGCCAGGTCCAGCGTCGCGATCATTTCGTAGGAGTGCGGCTTGCTGCAGTCGACCGGGTCGCCGACGCCCTTGCCCGCCAGCGCGAGGCAGGTGCCCGGGGCCCACACCATCGACTGGTCCTGGGTCTTCGCCGCGCCGGTGGTGGGCTGCAGGCCGCCGCCCGGACCGGCGAACTGCAGGCCGCAGCGCAGCTGGCGGTCGCCGCCGGACCACTGCGCCGACGTGGGCCGCAGCAGGTTGGTGGTGAGCTTGCCGTACGGGTCGAGCGGGTGGCCGAGGTACGGCCGCACGTCGCTGTTGCACTGCTGCTGCGCGATGTCCTGCCATTGGTCGAGGCTCGGGAACGGAGCCTGCTGCGGGAACTTCGCGCCGATGTCGACCACGGTGGTGACCTCGAACAGGTGCGGCTGGGTGCACGGCACCTGGTGCGCGTCCGAGGCGTCCTTGGCGTTCCAGGTCAGGCAGGTGCCCGGCGGCGAGTGGAAGGCCTGCTGGGCGGCCTCGGTGAGCTTGCCCTCCCCGCCGCCCGCGCCGCCGGCGAGCGTGTCGGTCCAGGAGAAGGCGACGCTCAAGGCCAGCGCGATGACCGCGCCGAAGAACACCCCGGCCATCACCACGCGGGTGGTCAGGGTCTGCATACGCGAAGGGAACCGCTCCGAGCGTTGAGACATCGATACCCATGATGCCCGCGCCGCATGAACCGCGCGTGTGCCGGGTCGATTAGGGTGGAACGCGGGGTTTGCAGTGCTGGGGGATTACGGAGCGCACATGACGCAAGACGACAACAGCGGCGCGCAGCCGACCGAGGAGCAGAAGAAGCCGGGTTCGATGCGGTTCCAGGACGCGAACACGCAGCCGCGGCAGCCCTCGGTGGCCGAACAACGGGCCCGTAAACAGGCCATCGCCGACCAGGAACGCGAGCGGCAGGAAGCCCTGGCGGCGCGGGAGGCGGCGGACGCGAAGGCGGCCACCAAACGCAAGATCCTGATCGGCAGCGGGGTCACTGTCGGTCTCGTCGGGCTGGTCGCGACGTTCTACACGATCGCGAAGCCCGCCGAGGTCACCGCGTCCTGCGTCTCGTCCGACGGGGTCATCCAGAACGACGAATACTGCACCGAGAACTACGCCCAGACCCACGGCGGGCACTACAGCGGCGGGTTCTGGTTCATCCCGATTCCGGGCGGCGGCGGGTTCACCCAGTACCGCTACAACTACGGCGGCACCGGGAACATCGGGCAGCACGTGTCCGGCGGCAGCTACACCGCGCCGTCGGGCAACACCAACGTTTCGACCAAGTCGGGCACCAGCGTCCAGCGCGGCGGGTTCGGCATCAGCGGCAAGAGCGGCACCTCCGGAGGCACCGGCGGGACCGGCAAGAGCGGAGGCTCGTAGGTGTATCGGGACCGGCGGGAACCGCGCCGCGACTGGCAGCGGATCGTCGAAGAGCAGGGCCTGGTCTACGGCACCCCGGCACGCGACGGCACCGGCAAGCCGCGGCCGTACTGGGACGAGTCGGTGCACTACGTCTTCGACATGGACGAGGTGCTCTCGCTCGAGGCGGACGTCGAACTGCTGCATTCGATGTGCCTGGAGGCCGTCGACAACGTCGTGACCACCGAGCAGTACCAGCGCTTCGGCATCCCGGAGTGGGTGTGGCCGCACATCGCGGAATCGTGGAAGCGCCAGGACCCGCACGTCTACGGCCGCTTCGACCTGCGCTACGACGGCAAATCGCCGGCCAAGCTGCTGGAGTACAACGCGGACACGCCGACCACGCTGCTGGAGGCGTCGCTGCTGCAGTGGCACTGGAAGACCGACGTCTTCCCGGAAGACGACCAGTGGAACTCCATCCACGAGAAGCTGGTGGAGCGCTGGGAGGAACTCGGCGGCAAGCTGCCGTCGAACGAACTGCACTTCACCTGGTCCGCGGCCGACCCGAGCGGCGAGGACCACGTGACCACGGCGTACCTGCAGGAGACCGCCGCCGAGGCCGGGCTCGACACGGTCGGGCTCGCGATCGAGGAGATCGGCTGGGACCCGGTGCTCAAGCGGTTCGTCGACCTCGCCGAGGCGCAGATGTCCACGGTGGTGAAGCTGTACCCGTGGGAGTGGGTCGTCGACGAGGAGTTCGGCAAGTTCGCGGTGGAGACCATGCCGCGCACGCTGTGGGTCGAACCGCTGTGGAAGATGCTGCTGTCGAACAAGACGCTGCTCGCGGTGCTGTGGGAGAACTACCCCGGGCACCCGAACCTGCTGCCCGCGTTCGCTGACGACCCCGGCCTCCTCACCGAGTACGTGCGCAAGCCGAAGCTCGGCCGCGAGGGCGCGAACGTGCAGATCGTGGCCACCGGGTACGAGACGCAGACGGACGGGGTCTACGGCGCGGAAGGCTACGTCTACCAGGCGTTCGACCCGCTGCCGGAGTTCGACGGATACCGGCCCGCGCTGGGCGCGTGGATCGTCGGCGACCAGTCGGCGGGGCTCGGCATCCGCGAGACCAGCGGACTCGTCACCGACGACGGTGCGGCGTTTGTCCCGCACCGGATTCCGGAGTCGTGATAAAACCCTGGATGTCCGATTTGCTGAGCTGACTCGGCCATCCAGGGAGACTCCGTGTCCACGACGCTCGCGCTGCCCGCAACGTTCGGTTCCGACCTCGTGCGCGGCATCGGCGCGATCCTGCTGTACGGCATCGTCGGCCTGCTGCTGATGTTCGCCGGCTTCTACGCGATCGACTTCACCACGCCGGGCAAGCTGTCGAAGCTGGTCACCCGCGGGCTGCCGAACGCGGTGATCGTGACCGCGTCCGGGCTGCTGTCGATGGCGTTCATCGTGGTCGTGGCGATCTACAGTTCCGCGAGCGACCTGACCGCCGGGCTGATCACGTCGCTGGTCTACGGCCTGATCGGGGTCATCGTTCAGGTGCTGGCCGTGCGGCTGCTGGAGTGGGCGACCCGGATCGATGTCGGGTCCACGATCCAGAGCGAGAAGTTCGCGCCGGCCAGCGTCGTCGTCGCGGCGGCGCACCTGGGGCTCGGGCTGGTCGTCGCGGTAGCGATTTCGTAGCGTTCGCGCACTGCCGCGCGGTCCCGTTCCCACTAACGTGGGAACCGTGCGATTGCTCAGGACGCCGGAAGACCGGTTTGCGGATCTGCCCGACTTCGCGTTCGAACCTCAGTACACCGACCTGTCCGACCCGGACGGCGGCCTGATCAGAGTCGGCTACGTCGAGGCGGGACCCGCCGACGGGCCGCCGGTTCTGCTGCTCCACGGCGAGCCGAGCTGGTCGTTCCTCTACCGGAAGATGCTTCCGGTGCTCGCCGACGCCGGGCTGCGGGCGATCGCGCCGGACCTGGTCGGGTTCGGGCGGTCGGACAAGCCCGCGGAGATCGTCGACCACAGTTACGCGCGGCACGTGGAGTGGATGCGCCGGTTCTCGTTCGACGTCCTCGGGCTCGAAGGGGTCACGGTGGTCGGGCAGGACTGGGGCGGGCTGATCGGGCTGCGGCTGGTGGCCGAGAACCCGGGGCGCTTCGCCGGTGTGGTCGCGGCCAATACCGGGCTGCCGACGGGGGATGTGGACATGCCTCCGGTGTGGCACAAGTTCCGGGAGGCGGTGGAGGGCGCGCAGATCCTGGACGTCGGGCGGTGCGTGCAGGCCGGCTGCCAGACACCGCTGTCGGAGGAGATTCGCGCGGCTTACGACGCGCCGTTCCCGAACGAGATGTACAAGGCCGGACCGCGGGCGATGCCGGGGCTGGTGCCGACGCGGCCGGACGATCCGGCGTCGGAGGCCAACCGGGCGGCTTGGGCGACGCTGACTGAGCTGGACGTGCCGTTCCTGTGCGCGTTCTCGGACGGGGATCCGATCACCGGCGCGATGGGGCCGATTCTGCAGCGGTCGATGCGCGGGGCGGCTGGTTTGGACCACCCGACGGTCGCTGGGGCGGGGCATTTCCTGCAGGAGGACGCGGGGGAGACGCTCGCCGAGCACGTGGCGCGCTTCGTCCGCCGCTGACCGGCTGCCGTGCGGGACGGTTCCCGCACGGCTTGCGGCGCCGCGGGATCAGTTCAAACAGGCCGCGGCCAAGCGAGGCAGCCTGCGCCGCATCTCGGCGGCGTCCTCGTAATCGAACTCCCACTCGGGGTCCAGCGACGGGTACCGGACCGTGAACGAGTCAGCGGGAAGCTCCTCTCCGGTCGCGTCGAGGTGCGCGTTCGACGCGATGCCCAGGGTGGCTTCGCACTCCAGTTCTTCGCCGTTCGTCGTGGCCTCGCGCGTCGCGGACAGTTCGGCCAATTCGTCTGGGGCGGCCGTGATCCGTTCGAAGACCTCCCGGCCTTGCACGACCAGCCAGCCGCGGAAGTAGTCGAAGCCGTCGTCGGAGCAGCCGCCGTTGACCAGATAGGCGGCTGCCCACAGCGACCCGCGGTAGGAGTCGGCCAACAGGTCGCAGACGATCTGCTGGGCGGCCACGATCTCCTCCCGCGGACGCGCGGCGAGCAACGCGCGGGCTTGTTCGGCTACCTCGTAGCTGTCGCTCGGTGCGGAGGTCTGGCCGCGTGCCTGGTCGATCAACGCCCAGAACTGTTCGGTGTTCACGAGCACGGATCTTCGCACCGGGGTACGACAAAATCGGCGGGGCGAGCGGTCAGGACAGGGCGGCCAGCGAGTCGAGCAGGATCTGCAGACCCTCGGCGGCCTCGGCTTCGGTGAGCGTCATCGGCGGTCCGATGCGCAGGACGTTTTTGTGCAGCCCGCCCTTTCCGATGAGCAGCCCGCGGTCTTTCGTTTCTTCCAGCATTTGCTTGGCAGCGCGGACATTCGGCGTCGTGGTGCCCGGCTCGATCAGTTCGACGCCGATCATCAAGCCCTTGCCGCGCACCTCTCCGACGAAGGGGCTGTTCGCCGCGCGCAGGCCCCGCATCAGCTGGTCGCCGCGGGCTTTGCAGTTCGCCTGCAGGTCGTGGTCGTCGATGTAGTCCAGCACGGCCAGCGCGCCCTGCATGGACACCGGGTTGCCGCCGAAGGTGGAGAACGACTCTGCTTTGAAACAGTCCATAACGTCGCCTCGGGCGACCACGCCGCCTACTGCCAGGCCGTTTCCCAGGCCCTTCGCGAAGGTCATCATGTCCGGCACCACGTCGTGCGCCTGGATGCCCCAGTAGTGGTCGCCGGTGCGGCCCCAGCCGGTCTGGACCTCGTCGGAGACGAACAGGATGCCGTGGTCGTCCAGGACTTCCTTCATCGCCTTGAACAGGCCGTCCGGCGGGGAGCTGAAGCCGCCGACGCCCTGGATCGGCTCGGCGATCAGGCAGGCGACGTCGCCGGCGGTGGCGGTTTCCAGGAGTTCCACCAGGTCGGCGACGCAGGCGTCGATGTAGGCCGCGTCGGGCAGGTCGCGGAAGGGGCTGCGGTAGCGGTAGCCGCCGTGGACGTAGTTGACCTTGATCGGGCTCAGCGACGACGCCGACCAGCCGCGGTTGCCGGTGATCGCGACCGTGCCGAACGACCGGCCGTGGTAGGAGTTCCGCATCGCCAGCACCTGGTTGCTGCGGCGGTACTGGGTGGCGAGCATCAGCGCGGTGTCGTTGGCCTCGCTGCCGGAGTTGGTGAAGAACACCTTGGCGTCCGGGATGCCGGAGCGTTCCGCGATCCGCTCGGCCAGCTCCACCTGCGAGCGGATCAGGTACAGCGTGGAGGTGTGCAGGACGCCGGTGTCCAGCTGCTTGCGGACGGCGTCGCTGATCGCGGAGATGTCGTAGCCCATGGCGTTGGTGAGCACGCCGGCGAAGAAGTCGAGGTAGGTGCGGCCGGTGGAATCGGTGAGACGGCGATCCTGCGCGTGCACGATTTCGATCGGCTCGTCGTACAGCAGGGACATCCAGGACGGGAGCACCGCGCGGTGGCGCGAGAGCAGGTCGTCGGTCATGTGAGTTCCCTCCGCTCCGGGTTCTAGCGAGTATGGGGAGCGCGGGAAACGGGCGACAACGATCAGACTGTCGGGTTGTCTTCGGGGCGCCGCACAGTGTGTACGGGAAACCGCGTCGAAGTCCCGGCTGGCCTGCGACTACCCTTCGGTGCGTGATTGACCCCAGGACTCTGCGCGAAGACCCGGAAGCCGTGCGCGCGTCGCAGCGTGCCCGTGGCGAGGACGAGGGAGTGGTCGACAAGCTGCTCGACCTCGACACGCGCCGCCGCTCTGCGATCGCCACCGCCGACAAGCTGCGGGCCGAGCAGAAGTCCGTGTCCAAGCAGGTGCCGAAGGCCTCTCCCGAGGACAAGCCCGCCCTGCTCGCCCGCGCCAAGGACCTGTCGGCGCAGGTCAAGGCCGCCGAGGTCGAGCAGAACGAGGCTTCGGAAGAGTTCGACCAGCTGTTCCGCATCCTGCCGAACCTGGTGCACCCGGACGCGCCGATCGGCGGCGAGGACGACTTCGCGGTGCTGAAGACCGTCGGCGAGGTGCCGTCGTTCGACTTCGCCCCGCGCGATCACCTCGAGCTGATGGAAGGCCTCGGCGCGCTCGACATGGAGCGCGGCGCGAAGGTGTCGGGCTCGCGGTTCTACTTCCTGTCCGGCGTCGGCGCGCAGCTGCAGCTGGCGCTGCTGAACATGGCCGTGGCGCGCGCGATGGCGAACGGCTTCACGCCGATGATCACGCCGTCGCTGGTCCGCCCGGAGATCATGGCCGGCACCGGCTTCCTCGGCGCGCACTCGTCGGAGGTGTACCGGCTGCGCGACGACGACCTGTACCTCGTCGGCACGTCGGAGGTTCCGCTCGCGGGCTACCACTCGGACGAGATCCTCGATCTCGGCGCCGGTCCGCGCCGCTACGCCGGCTGGTCGTCGTGCTACCGCCGCGAGGCCGGGTCGTACGGCAAGGACACCCGCGGCATCATCCGCGTGCACCAGTTCGACAAGGTCGAGATGTTCGTCTTCGCCAAGCCGGAGGACGCCGAGTCCGAGCACGAGCGGCTGCTGGGCTGGGAAGAGGACATGCTGGCCGCGATCGAGGTCCCGTACCGGGTCATCGACACCGCGACCGGCGACCTCGGCACGTCCGCCTACCGCAAGTACGACTGCGAGGCGTGGGTTCCGACGCAGGAGACCTACCGCGAGCTGACGTCGACGTCCAACTGCACCACGTTCCAGGCCCGCCGGCTGTCCGTCCGCTACCGCGACGACAACGGCAAACCGCAGACGGCCGCCACGCTGAACGGCACGCTGGCGACCACGCGCTGGATCGTCGCGATCGTGGAGAACCACCAGCAGCCCGACGGTTCGGTCCGGGTGCCGGTGGCGCTGCGTCCGTTCCTCGGCGGGCTCGAGGTGCTGGAGCCGGTCAAGCGCTGAACTTCGCGAAGGCGAGACAACCTCAGATGGAATCCCACAGAGCCCTGGTCCCCGCGCTGCGCAAGGCGGGTCCACTGGCCACAGTGGACTACGCCCTTGCTTTCGCGGTGCTCGCGACCGCGGGCTGGCTGCTCTTCACCGCGGAGAAGGGGACGCACGCGTCGTTCCGGTTCGGGCTGATCGCGATCGGCGGCGCGGCGTTCTGCCTCGTCGTCAACGGGGTCATGCTGGTGCGGGGGAGGGACCGGCGGCCGATGTTCCGGTCCGCGGACGCGCAGTTCCTCGCGACGCTTCGCCAAGGCGCGCTGCGGATCTGGCTGTTCGGGCTGCTGCTCGCGGCGATCGGCTCCGGTGTCGCGCTGCTGGTGCCGAACTCGCATCCGCTCCGGCCGCAGGTGAGCGGAACCACGATGGCCGTCGCGATCGCCGCCGCCGCGGTGACCGTGGTGGCGTCCGGGGTGTCCGCGCTCGTCGTGCGGCGCGCGGTGCCGAAGCCGCCGGGTTGATCCTTCCCGTTCCGCAGGTGCGGTACCGCACTGGTCAGTAGGGTGCGGAGCGGAGGAGGCAGCTGATGAGGTTCAAAGGAGCGGCGCTCGCCCTGGCGGCGGTCGCGATGCTGCTCGCCGGGTGCACGCAGCAGGTGAGCGGCGTGGCTTCGCCGGTGCCGGGGCAGGGGCCGGTCACGCCGGTCGTCGACCCGTGCGCGCTGCTCGACGCGAAGCAGCTCGCCGGGCTCGGCTACAAGCCGCAGGGCAGGTCGGTGAAGGCCAGCAAGGCGCAGCGCGCGCCCGCGATGTGCCTGTGGACCGCGACGGACACCGAGCACACGATCGTCATGTCCGTCGGCTGGTCGGTGGACCTGAGCCTCGACGACTACCTCCAGGGCGCCATCAAGAAGGCCGACCCGGTGCAGCTCGGCGGGTTTCCGTGGACGCGCTACGCCGGGTTCATGGGCGGCAGCTGCGACCTGTACACCACGCTCGGGCCGAAGTCGTTCGCCTTCGTGAGTGTGTCCTTTTCGGACGAAGCGCAGGCGTGCGAGCGCGCGAAGCAGGTCATCCCGCAGGCGGCCGCGCATCTGCCGGGCGGGCAGCCCGCGCCGCCGATCGCGTCGAGCACCCCGCCGGAGGGCACCGCGCCGACCGGGCCGCTCGCGTCGGTCAACCCGTGCCAGCTGCTGAAGCCGGAACAGGCGCAGCAGCTGAAGATGGTGCCGAACGGCGAACTGGACAGCTCCAAGGTCATCTCGCCGAACGTGACCTACTGCCTGTGGAAAGACACCGACGGCGACGGCGGGCAGAAGCCGTTCGAGGTCTGGGTCGGCCCGGACGTGCCGCTGAAACGCTGGCCTGGCATGGATGTCGCGCCGACCGAGCAGATCGACGCGAACGGCCGGAAGTGGTCGCTGTTCCCGAACTTCAACGATTCCGGCGGCGTGATCTGCGCGGCCGGGCTCGCGGTTTCGGACACCGCCTCGATCCAGATCGTCAGCGGGCAGCTGGCGGACAAGACCAAGGCGTGCGACGTCATCAAGGCCGGAATCCCGATGGTGTCGGGGAATCTGCCCTCCTGAACCGTCTACATCGGACGGTTCAGTCGGTCACCTGGTCGGCGATGTACTTGGCGATCTCCAGCGCGCTCGTCGCCGCCGGGCTCGGCGCGTTGAGCACGTGCACCTGGTCCTTTGTGGACTCGATGAGGAAATCGTCCACCAGGGAACCGTCCGGTCGCAGCGCCTGCGCCCGCACGCCGGAGCCGTGGCGCACGATGTCGTCCTCGGTGACCGCGGGCACGAGCTGCGCGAGGCTGGCGGCGAAGCGCTTCTTCGAGAACGACCGCAGCACCTCTTCGAGGCCGGTCGGGTACGCGTACTTGCGCGCGAGCTTCCACGCGCCGGGGAAGCGGGCGACGTCGGCGAGGTCCTTCACCGACACGTCCGCCCAGCGGTAACCCTCGCGGCGCAGCGCGAGTACGGCGTTCGGGCCCGCGTGGACGCTGCCGTCCAGCATGCGGGTCAGGTGCACGCCGAGGAACGGCAGCGTCGGGTCCGGCACCGGGTAGATCAGGCCGCGCACGAGGTGGCGACGCTCCGGCTTCAGCTCGTAGTACTCGCCGCGGAACGGCACGATGCGCGCGCTCGGCGTGAGGCCGGCCAGCTCGGCGACGCGGTCCGCGTGCAGGCCGGCGCAGTTGACGAGCGCGTCCGCGTGCAGCACCTCGGAGCCGGTGGCCACCTCGACGCCGCCGCCGCGAGCCGGGCGGATGCCCAGCGCGGGCGTGTTCAGCCGCAGGTCCGCGTCCGCCTCGTCGAGCAGTCGCACGAGCGCCGCGCACACCGCCGGGAAGTCGATGATCCCGGTCGACTCGACGCGCAGCGCGGCGACGCAGGACACCTCCGGCTCGTACTCGCGGGCCTCCGCGGGGGTGATCCGCTTGGCGGGCACGCCATTGGCCTCGGCGCGCTCGGCGAGCGTGTCCAGCGCGGGGATCTCCTCCTCCCGCGTGGCCACCACGAGCTTGCCGCACACCTCGACCGGCACCCCGTACTGCCGGGCGAAATCCACAATGGACCGGTTGCCGCCGACCGACATCCGCGCCTTGAACGAGCCCGGCTTGTAGTAGAGCCCGGCGTGCACGACATTGGAGTTGTGCCCGGTCTGGTGCGCAGCCCAGCGAGCTTCCTTTTCGAGCACCGTCACGTCCTGACCGCGCTGGGACAGTTCCCACGCGACCGACAGCCCGACGATTCCCCCACCGATCACAACTACGTTCCGCACGGCAGGGAAGGCTACGCGCTTCGGTGCGGCGCTGCGTACCCCCCGACGGCGTGGTACCCGTTCACTGAACCGGGGACAATCCGGCCAACGCGAGCCGCTGGGGCGGTTCGAGCTGCTTACCGGCGGTGTAAGCGGCGGCGAACGCGTCGGCTCCGAGCGCCTTCTCCGCGGCCGCGGTGACCTGCGCGACATCGTGCTGGCCGGGCACGGCGGCCCCGCGCACCGCGGCTGCCGCGCCGAGCAGCGTGGCGGCGTCGGCGAATCGGCCCTCCTCGGCGAAGACCCCGGCGACGCCCTCGAACGCGACGGCCAGTGACCCGTGGTCATGCCAGCGGTGCGCGGTCTCGACCCCCAGCCGCATCCGGCGGCGGGCGTCCTCCGGGCGGTGCTCGGCGACGTCGATCCAGCCGAGCGCGATCGACGCGAGTGCCCGCACCATGGCGGCCGAGAACGAGTCCGCCGTGCACTCGGCAAGCGCTTGCTCGGCGAGAGCCCGCGCGCCGGCCAGATCGCCGGAGCGGCGGGCGAGGCCGGACAAGCCGACGTGACCGCTGCCTCGCGTCTCGGGCATCCCGGTGCGGTGGGCCAGCTCGACGGTGCGCTCGTAGTCGGCCTTCGCGCCCTTGAGATCGCCGCGCAACGCCCGGCTGTCGCCGCGACGGCACAGCAGGTCCGCGTAGTCGTCGGTCGCGCCGAGCGTCTGCATCAGCGACAGGGACTCGGTCATCGCGGCGAGTGCTTCCTCATGACGGCCTCGTAAAACCAGCAGTTGCGACAGGTGGTCGAGCGCCATCGACAGCCCCCAGCGTTCGCCGAGCGCTCGGTAACGCGCCTCGCCCTCTCGCAGGCCGCGCTCGGCTTCGTCGAGTTCCCCGGCGAGCATCGAACGCAGCCCGTCGCCCATCGGCACGAGTGCGGTGAGCCATGGGTCGGGGTGGTTTTGGAGCCCGGACAGCCGAAGCCGCGCTTCGTCGTCCTCCGGCGGCCCCAGCACGACACCGGACAGCATGAGCATCATCGGATGCTCCGGTGTCCAGGAACTGTCCACTAGGTACTGCTCCACATAGGACCGATAGTTCGCCGTCTCAGCGGCTTCGGGCGCACCGGCCATCGCGGTCAGCAGGCACATGAGGAATTGCTCGCGGTGTCCTTCCGGCGGTTCCGCTTGGCAGTGGCGCACGATTTCCATCGACAGCGCCGCGCCTTCGTAACGTCGTCCGCGCAGCCACCAATACATCGACAGCGCGGTGGCGATCCGCAAGGCAATCGAGGGATCCGCCGCGGCCGACCAGCGGAGCGCGGCCACGATGTTGTCGTACTCAGCGTCGATTTTCCGCAGCCAGTCCAGCTGTTCGGAGGTACGCAGCTTCGGGTCGGCTTCTTCGGCGAGCCGCAGGAACGCTTGTGCGTGCGCGTGCCGGAAGCGGTCGGTCTCGCCTGCGGCGTCGAGCTTTTCCGCGCAGAACGCGCGGATCGTCTCCAGCATTCGGTAACGCCCGAGCGAAGGCTCCACGAGCGACTTGTCGGCGAGTTCGGGGAGCAGGTCGACCGGGACGTCGCACACCTGCTCGGCGTACGCGATCGTCGCGCCGCCGGTGAAGACAGTCAGCCGGCGGGCGAGGCGGCGTTCGTCGTCATCGAGGAGATCCCAGCTCCATTCCACGACGCCGCGGAGCGACCGGTGCCGTTCGTCCGCGGTGCGGCTGCCTCGGGCGAGGAGCTGGAAGCGGTCGTCGAGCCGTGCGGCGAGGTCGGCGACGGGCAGCGTGCGCACTCGGGCGGCGGCCAGTTCCAGGGCGAGCGGGAGGCCGTCGAGCGCGGTGCAGATCCGTACGACGTCGGCCGCGGTTTCGTCGGTCAGCCGGAATGCGGGGTCGCTCGCCCGAGCGCGATCGAGGAACAGCCGGACCGCGGGATAGGTCTCGACGGCTGGATCACCGGGCGGCGGAACGGCCAGCCGGGGGATCGGCGCGAGCTGCTCGCCGGTGATACCGAGCGGTTCCCGGCTCGTCGCGAGGACGCGCAGCCCGGGGCAAGCGGGCAGCAGCTGCGCGACCAACCGTGCTGCGGCGGCGATGACGTGTTCGCAGTTGTCCAGCACCAGCAACGTCGCCTGGTCGCGCAGCGCCGACACAAGCCGTTCGACGGGATCCTGGCGACCGCGAGCCCCCTCGCGCAGGCCGAGCGCGGTGAGGACGGCCTGCGGGACGTCGTCGGCAACGTGCGGAGCCAGCTCCACGAAGACACACGGCCCCGCGTCCGCCGCGGCTTCGATGGCCAGCCGGGTCTTCCCGGTCCCGCCCGGACCGAGCAGCGTGACGAGCCGAGCCTGTCGCAGGAGATCCGCGACCTGCTTCAGCTCGTTGTCCCGGCCGACGAAGCTCGTGAGCTGTGCGGGCAACGGCGTCGCGGCGTTCGCGGACTCGCCGCGCAGAGCCGCCAGATGCGCCTCGGTGAGGTCTGGACCAGGGTCCGCGCCCAGTTCGTCGGCGAGCGTTCGGCGGGCGTCCTCGAAGGCGGCCAGCGCCTCGGCGGTCCGGCCAGCCGCGTGCAGGGCCCGCACCAGTTGGGCCTGCGACCGTTCGCGCAAGGGGTTCTCGGCGACGGCGGTGCGCAGCTCGTCGAGAACGTCGGCGGCGCGGCCGAGCGAGATCTCCGCGTCGACCCGGTCGGCTGCTGCCTCGGCGCGCAGCTCGCTCAGCCGGGTGGTCTGCACTTCAGCGGTCGGGACGTCCGCGAACGCCGGTCCGCGCCACAGAGCCAGCGCTTCGCCGAGCAGATCGCTGGCCCGTGTCGGGTCGCCCGCGGCCAGTTCGCGACGGCCTTCGGTGGCCAGTCGTTCGAACCGGTGCGCGTCCACTTCGTCCGGTTCGATCCGGAGGCGGTACCCCGCCGAGGTGAGTTCGATCGGCAGTTTCAGCGCGCTGCGCAGCCGCGAGACCTGCGATTGGAGCGCGTTGGCCGCGCCGTCCGGCGGGTCCTCGCCGTAGAGCCCGTCGATGAGCCGCTCGGCGGACACGAACCGCCCGGCGTCCGCCGCGAGCAAGGCGAGCAGCGCCCGGCCTCGCGGTCCGCCCACGGCGACCGTCCCGCCCGCGCCGTCCCACGCGACGACGGCCCCCAGTACCCCGATCCGCATCCCGTGAGCCTATGCCCCAATCGGGTGTTTACCCGTGGGTTCTGTCCCCGAAACAGGCGTCGAGCGCGACTTCTATACACTTCGGCGCGACCCCGCGCAATGCGGGACACCCCGATGCACAGGAGATCTACAGTGGGCGAACCCGTCCTGCTCGGGAAGCCGACCGTCGGCGACGAAGAGCTCGCAGCCGTCGCCGAAGTGTTCCGTTCCGGCTGGCTGGCCGGCGCGGGCCCGGCGTGCCGTCGCTTCGAGGAGCGGTTCGCGCAGCTGACCGGCACCGCGCACGCTCTGACCACCAGCAACTGCGGCTCCGCCCTGTTCCTGGGCCTGAAGGTGCTCGGCGTCCAGCCCGGCGACGAGGTGATCGTCGGCGATTACACCTTCCCGGCGACCGGCCACGCCGTGCTGCAGGCCGGCGCCAAGCCGGTCTTCGCCGACATCCGCCCGGACATCTTCAGCGCCGACCCGGCCGCGATCGAAGCGCTCATCACGCCGCGCACGGTGGGCATCCTGGCCGTCGACGTCGCGGGCCAGCCCGGCGACTTCGACGAGTACCGCGCGATCGCCGACAAGCACGGCCTGTGGCTGTTCGAGGACGCCGCCTGCTCCGCGGGCGCGACCTACCGCAACCGCCCGGCAGGCAGCCTCGCCGACCTCGCCGCGTTCTCCTTCCACGGCCGCAAGGGCATCACCGCGGGCGAGGGCGGCGCGCTGGTCTCGAACCGCGAGGACCTGATCGCGCACGCGCGCAAGATCCACACCTACGGCATCGAGCCGGCGTTCACCCGCGAGGGCTCGCAGGAACTGCCGATCCCGACGTTCCACGAGCTCGGCTGGAACTTCCGGCTGTCGGACATCCAGGCCGCGATCATGGGCGTGCAGCTCGACCGCCTGCCCGACCTGCTCTCCGCCCGCCGCTCGGTGGCCAAGCGCTACCACGAGGCGTTCGAGGATGTCGACGCGCTGACCGTGCCGGTCGAGGCGCCCGACCGCGAGCACCCGTGGCAGGCATACTTGATGACGGTGGCCCCGGAGATCAGCCGCGACGCGCTGGCGCTGCGGATCCGCGAGCAGGGCGTGCAGTGCAACTTCGGCACCTACGCCTCCCACTTGCAGCCGGTGTACGGCGAGCAGCAGCCGCTGCCCGTCTCCGCCGACGCGTTCCGTCGCCAGCTGGCGATCCCGATGCACGCGGAACTCACCGACAGCGAAGTCGAGCGCGTGGTCGCCACCGTGCGCGAAGCCGTGTCCGCCCTTTCCTGACCCGCCGACCTTCCTGAGGAGAACCCATGTCCGACAAGAAAGTTTTCTTCACCGGCGCCGGCGGTTTCATCGCCTCGCACGTGATCCCGCTGCTGCTGGAGAAGGACTACACGGTCCGCATCTTCGACAACATGACCCGCGGCGACCGTGACCGCGTCAACGAGTTCGTCGCCACCGGCAAGGTCGAACTGGTCGAGAAGGACGTGCGCTACGGCGTCGGCGTCCGCGAGGCCATCCGCGGCTGCACGCACGCGATCCACTTCGCCACCGTGTCGATCAACAAGTCGGTCGCGGACCCGGGCGAGTCGATCGACATCAACATGGTCGGCAACAACAACGTCTTCGCCGCCGCGGCCGACGAGGGCGTCGAGCGCCTGGTGTTCGCCTCCAGCGCCTCGGTATACGGCGAGCCGGAGCGGCTGCCGATGCACGAGGACGACAAGCTGAACCCGCTCACCCCGTACTGCATTTCGAAGCGCGCGGGCGAGGACCTGCTGGGCTTCTACGAGCGCACCAAGGGCCTTTCCTGGAACGCGCTGCGCTTCTTCAACGTGTACGGCCCGGGCCAGAAGATCGAGGCGTACTACACCTCGGTCATCAACCACTTCATCCAGCGCCTGCGCGCCGGCCAGCCGCCGATCATCGACGGCGCGGGCGACCAGTCGATGGACTTCGTGCACGTGACCGACCTCGCCAAGGGTGTCGTCGCGGCGCTGGAGTCGGAGCAGTCGAACCTGCCGATCAACATCGGCACCGGCATCGACACCTCGATCGCCACGCTGGCGAAGATTCTGATCGAGGCCGTCGGCGTCGACGTCGAGCCGGTCTTCAACAAGCGCGACGTCCTCGTCTCCCGCCGCGCCGCGGACATCACCCGCGCCCGCGAGGTGCTCGGCTGGGAGCCGACCATCACCGTCGAAGAGGGCATGCGCGCTTTGGTGCGGGACTCCGAGTGAGTACTTCCGTCGGCGCGTCTTCCGAGGGGAATGCGTAATGAGCACTGCGGGCCCGGCAGAAGGAAAGCCCATGCGGATCGTGGTGGTGAACAACTTCTTCCCGCCGCGAGTGGGCGGAAGCGCGCACATGTCGGCTTCGCTGGCCGCGGAGTACGCGGCCGCCGGGAACGAAGTGCTGGCGATCACCGCTGCCTACGGTGACGCGCCGGCGGAAGAGGAGCGCGACGGATACCGCGTCGTGCGCCTGCCCGCGGTGAAAATGCCGCAGCTCGGCCTGTCGATCGACTTCGACATGACGTTCGCGTCGATGCGGCCGGGCAACTGGCGGCGGCTGTGGAAGCTGCTGAACGAGTTCAAACCGGACGCGGTGCACCTGCACGGGCAGTTCTTCGACCTGTCCTGGATGGTCGGCATCTACGCGCGCCGGCACAAGCTGCCCGTTCTGCTGACCATCCACACGCTGCTGATCAGCGAGAACAAGATGTACGGCCGGGTGTTCCGCGCGCTCGACGCGCTGCTGGTCAACCCGGTGCTGAAGTACCTGCGCCCGCGCTACATCATCCTCGACAAGCAGGGCGTGGACTACTGCGTCCAGCGCTACGGCACGAGCGACGACAACTCCGAGTACTTCCCGATCGCGGTGGACACCGGGCATTTCGCGAAGCCGGTGACCAAGGACGTGCGCGCGGAACTGGAAATCGGGGACGCGCCGCTGATCGTGTCGCTCGGGCACGTGATCCCGCTGCGCGACCGGCTGCCGCTGATCGAGGCGCTGCCCGCGATCCTGGAGCGGCACCCCGGGCTGCGCGTGGTGGTCGTCGGGCGGGTGTATCACGACGCTTTCCAGCAGCGGGCCAAGGAACTGGGCGTTTCCGACGCACTGATCGTCACCGGCGCGGTGCCGAAGGCGGACGTGCCCGCGTACTTCGCGGCCGCGGACATCGTCACGCACGACCTCAACGGCGGCTGCGGCACCGCGTCGCTGGAGGCGATGCTGTCCGGCACCGCGACCATCGCGTCGGTCACCGAGGACAACTACCCCGGCATCGAACTGCACAACGGCGAGAACATCCTGCTGGTGCGCCCCAACGATTCCGAGGCGGTCGCCACCACGGTGCTGTCCCTTTTGGACGATCCGAAGGAACGCGCGCGGATCGCCGAGCGGGAGGCGTCGATGGTCCGGGACAACTTCGGACTGGACGTAGTGACCGAGGAACACCTGCGGGTGCTCACGAAACTGGTGGCGGACAACTGATGTTCTTCGACGACGAGCGCAGCAACCGGCTGCGCCCGATGATCCTGAACGACCTCGTCACGCAGTACATGAACGACGCCGAGCGGGCCAAGTTTTTCGGCCTGCCGGAGTCGTGCCGCGTGCGGGAACGCGCCAAGATCGTCAGCCCGGACAACCTCGCGATGGGCGAACACTGCTGGGTCGGCGAGGGCGCGGTCCTCGACGCGAGCGGCGGGCTGGAAATCGGCGAACACACCAGCATCGGCCTGAATACCTTGGTGTTCACGCATTCGAGCTGGCTCGCGAACATGGCACTGGAAAACCATTCCGGCAGCGATCTGATCGAACGCAAGCCGGTGAAAATCGGCAAGGGCTGTTTCATCGGCGGCCTCGTGGTGATCATGCCGGGCGTCACGATCGGTGACTTCGCGACGGTGCAGCCGAACTCGGTGGTAGCGAAGGACGTCCCGGAGCGCTCGCTGGTAGCGGGCAACCCGGCGCGGGTGTTCCAGCGCTACGACGAGGAGTACATCGAGTCGGAGGTCAAGCGGGTCCGCGAGGAAAACGCCCGCCGCCGCGCTTTGTCGGACGACCCGTCCGGCTGGGGCTCCCCGTCGGGTGACTTCAGCGGGAAGTGATTCGGACACGGTGCGTCACGCGCTGGCGGATGCTCCGGGTAACATGGGACACTGCTCTCAGTCACTGTCGGTGAAGGAGAAGTCATGAGTGTCCTTGAATGGCCTCACCGTCTCCTGACCCTTGACGACTGGGCGGACCTTCCGGCGCACCCGGAGGTGCGGGTCGAGGTCGTCGAAGGGGTCCTGTCAGTGTCGCCGCGTCCGATGTCGCTCCACCAGCTGATCATCAGCAGATTGCCGTATCTGCTGACGATGCAGCTGCCGCCGGAACTGGTGGCGGTCGGAGAATTCGAGACGGTGCTGGCCGAGGTCCCGCCGACGGTGCGGGTGCCGGACGTGGTGGTCGCGCCGTCGGACCTCATCGAAGCGAACATCCCGCGGATCGGGGCTGGCGACGTTTCACTGGTGGTCGAGGTGCTTTCGCCTGCCACCAAGGATGTCGACCAGGGCGCGAAGCTGTTCGAGTACGCCGATGCGGGTATCGAGGATTACTGGATCGTCGATGTGGATCCGCCGGTGAGCATGATCGCGTACCGGTTGATCGACGGCGATTACGAGAATTTCGGCGAGTATTCCGGCGCGGTGGAGCTGGAGGTCGCGGGGGTTCCGGTGAAGTTTGATTTGAACTCGCTGATCGATCCGCGTGCGCAGCGCTGACTCTCGCCTTGCTGGCGCTTGCTGATTGGGCAGATTTTCCGGAGGACCCCGAGGCCCGGGTCGAGGTCGTTGACGGGGTTCTTGTCCCGTCGCCGCGTCCGATGTGGTTTCACCTGCGGTCAGTGACGCGGTTGGCGTTTCTGCTCGACGAGCAGCTCTGCCCGAGCCCAACGCTGACCCCGAGCACCTCCCCGAACACCATGCGTCGCCATTGAGACAAGACTGACCAGCCATTACATCGACGCACGTCTCCCGCCCCCGTAACCTGGACAGCGACGCCGAGACCGGGAATCAGGGGTGGGATGGTGCGCGGGGACGACGAGTTCGCCGACTTCGTGCGGTCCTGTTCTGCCCGGCTCACGCACGCCGCCTACCTGCTCACCGGCGACCGCCACCAGGCTGAGGACGCCGCGCAGACCGCCTTCACCCGCACGTACGCGGCCTGGCCTCGAGTCCGGCGGAAGAATCCCTACGCCTACGCCCGCCGCGTGCTGGCCAATCACGTCATCGACATCTGGCGCCGGCCGATCCGCGAATACGCCACCGAGGAGATGCCGGAACCGCCGAAGGTGCCGGACATCTCGCACGCCGTCGCGGATCGGGAATGGCTTTCCGACGCATTGGCCCGGCTTACCGCCCGGGAGCGCGCCGTCGTCGTGCTTCGCCATTTCTTCGATTTGCCGGAACACCAAGTCGCCGAGGAATTGGGCGTGTCCGTCGGCACGGTCAAGAGCACCAATTCCCGCGCGCTGGCGAAGTTGCGCGTCGACGGCGACGCGCTGGTCGGGGAGGTGAGCGCATGACCGACGAACTCGACCGGTTGCGCGCCGCGCTTCAGGAAGCGCCCGCGGAACCCTTTGCTGAGCCCGATCTCGACCGCATCATCAAAGAAGGCGGCCGGATTCGGCGCAGGCGGCGGTTTCTGGCTTCCTCCGGCGCGGCGGTGGCTGTGGTCGCCGTGGTGTTCGGTGCGACCTGGCTGCGTTCGCCGGGCAGCGCGCCGGAACAGGTGCACGCGGCGTCGGCACCACCGCCGATCGTGACGAGTGTGGCTTCGTCGACACCGGTCCCGGCACCGACATCCGCGGAGAAGCCGCTCGGCGAAGTGATCTCCACCGGCACCTACACCGACGGCGCGGAACTTGTCTTCTACGCAACGGAAATCGACGACCCGGACAACCTGCCGACCGTCCAATTCGGAGTGATGGCCAGCCTGTCCGAGCCGGACGGAAACCTGCGTCCGCTCTACCTCGCCAACGAATCCGACGGCAAGGACCGCTCGTTCGGCTTCCACGCGACGTCAGGCGGCACGACCGTCGCGGACATCTGGGTGCCGGTGTACGGCTATTTCAGCGGACCGGCCGCTCGCATCGAGACCACAGTGGACGGTCGCACGATCCCGGCGCACACGGCGCGCTGGAGCGAGGATCCGGGAGTGGTCGTGTTCTGGTTCGACCAGGACGACGTGCCGTCCGCCGAGCGGGCGACTCCGCTGGTCGCCTACTCCGCGGACGGCAAACGCCTCACCAAATAAATCAGGCGGCCTCAGTCAAAACCTGCGCGACAACCTCGTGCGACGGCAGGATCAGCGCGCGCTCGGCATCAGCGTCGACCTTGCCCTCAAGCAGATCCACGAACCGGTCCAGCTGGGTCGCCAGCGGTTCGCGCGCGGTGACCAGTTCCGGGATCTCGATGACGGTCTGCTGCCGGTAGCCGAGACCGTCGGGAGTGACCGAATCGTGCGAGACGTGCCGGTAGATCGTCACGTCGCGGCGCAGCAGGTCGATCTCCACCATGCGGTCCAGTTCGGACACCATCAGCGACCGGACCTTGCGCTGCGCCAGCCGCGAAGCCGACACCGTGGCCAGCCCGGTGGGGAAGGACAGCACCGTCTCGATGGTGTCCTCGGCCCCGGTGACCGACTGCGGGTGGAAATACCCCGCGCTGGAGGTGACCCGGCCCGGCGTGGCCCCGCCGAAGAACTGGATCGCCAGGTCGACGTCGTGCACCAGCAGATCCCACGCGACCCCGGTCTTGATCCGCGGCGCGTACGGGCCGTGCCGGCGCGCCATCAGGTGCACCGGTTCGTTCACCAGCGCCCGCGCGGTCATCACGGCCGGGTTGTAGCGCTCCAGGAGCCCGCACATCAGCGGGACGTCCTTTTTCGCCGACAGGGCAACGATTTCCTGCGAGAACTCGAGGCTGTTGCACACCGGCTTCTCGACCAGCATCGGCTTGCCCTGGCCGAGAATCTCCTGCGCCAGTTCGTAATGCACCTCGGTGGCCGAGGCGAGCACCACAGCGTCCACATCGGACAGTGAGCCGATTTCCGGCGTCCACTGGGTTTCGTAGCGGTCGGCGACCGCGCGGCCCGCTTCCTCGCGCGGGTCGATCACGCGGGCCAGGTCCACCCGGTCGTTCTGCGACAGGACGCGCGCGTGCAGCGAGCCCATGTTGCCGGTGCCGACGAGTGCGATGCGGTGCGTCATGCGCCGAGTACCTCGCGAACAGTCTCGATGATCTGGTCAAGCTCGGACTCGGTCAGGTGCGGGTGCACCGGCAGCGAAAGCGCTTGCGCGGCAACGGCGCCCGCCACCGGGAAGTCCTCGACCCGGGCGTCCGGGATCAGCGGGTGCCCGCGGTAGCACTCGTAGTCGAAGACGATCTTCGGGTAGTAGATCCCGTTGCCGATGCCGCGTTCGGTCAGCGCGGAGGCGAACTCCTCGCGCGAGAGCATCGCGTGCGGGCCGACCAGCACGGTGTACTGGTGCCACACGTGTTCGCGGCCGGGCAGCACCTGCGGCACCTCGAGGCCCGGCGTTCCGGCGAGACCCTCGGACAGCCGCTTCGCGTTGGCCTGCCGCGCCGCGGTGAGCTGGTCGAGCTTCTCCAGCTGCGGGATGCCGACGGCGGCGTGCAGGTCGGTCATCCGGTAGTTGTGGCCGGCCATCTCGTACTGGTAGCGGGCCTTCATGCCCTGGTTGCGCATCACGCGCAGCTTGTCGGCGAGCGCGTCGTCGTCCGTGGTGATCACGCCGCCCTCGGCGGTGGTCACGTTCTTCGTCGCGTACAGCGAGAAGCAGCCGATGCCGTACGAGCCAGCCTTGCGGCCCTCGAACGAAGCGCCGACCGCCTGCGCGGAATCCTCGACCACGTGCAGCCCGTGCTCCGCGGCCAGCGGCGCGAGTTTGCCCATGTCGGCGGTCTGCCCGTAGAGGTGCACCGGCATCAGCACCTTGGTGCGCGGGCCGACGGCGGCCGCGACGGCGTCCGGGTCGATCGCGAAATCGTCGCGGCGGATGTCGGCGAACCGCACGGTCGCGCCGGCTTCCAGGATCGCGTTCAGCGTCGCGACGAAGGTGAACGGCGAGGTCACGACCTCGTCTCCGGGCTGCAGGTCGAGTGCCTGCAGGGACGCGACCAGCGCGGTCGTCCCGTTGTTCACGGCGATGGCGTGTTTCGTTCCGGAGACGTGTGCGAACGCGTCCTCGAAACGCTTTACCATCGGGCCCTGGGCGATAGCGCCGGATCGCAGCACTTCGACGACCAGGTCCTCCGCAGCACGGACGTCGACCACGGTAATGGGGATCATCTGCAGTCTCTCGCTCTCGGCGGGCACTTTCGGCGCGTCCGGTACAGTCTTGCCTCGGCATGGCACGAGCCCCGAGTTCGGTGCAGTCAGCACAGACGCGGGCGTCACGATACTCGCCGACCACAAGTGGGCTTCCGGCTACCGTCCCGGCTCCGGCGGGAACTGAACAGGTAAGGCTGAGAACACGCGAATGAGCAGCGCACGCATCCTCATCACCGGCGCCGGCGGATCCGCCGCCTACAACTTCCGGGACGCGCTCGCGGTCGCCGGAAACGACTACGAGGTCGTCGGCACTGACGTGAAGCCCTTCCACCTCGAACTCCTCGACGTCGAGGCCAAATACCTGGTCCCGCCGGTCAGCGACCCCGGGTACGCCGACGCGATCAACCGCGTCATCGAAGCCGAGCGCATCGATTTCGTGCACCCGCAGCCGGACGTCGAGGTCGGCTACCTCGCGGAGAACCGCGACAAGCTGAACGCGCCGACGTTCCTCCCGGACGCGCGCGCGATCGCGTTGTGCCACGACAAGATGGCGTTCAACGCGCACATGAAGGCGAACGGCGTCTCGGTGCCCGAAGCCATCAAGATCGACTCGCCGGACGACCTCAAGGGCGGGCTCGAGGAGCTGCTGAAGATCAACCCGCGGGTCTGGCTGCGCGCCATCCGCGGCGCCGGTTCCCGGGGCAGCCTCCCGATCAACTCCTTCTACCAGGGCGACGCCTGGATCGACTACTGGCGCGGCTTCCGCGGCCTCCACTACGGCGACTTCATGGCCAGCGAATACCTCCCGGGCGAGGAGTTCGCGTGGCAGAGCCTGTGGCACGAGGGCGAGCTGATCACCTCGCAGGCGCGCTCCCGCATCGAATACATCTTCGGCAACCTGACCCCGAGCGGGCAGAGCTCGTCGCCGTCGGTGGCCAAGACGGTCAACCGCGACGACGTGAACAAGATCGGCGAGTCCGCGGTGCGCGCGGTGTCCGACAAGCCGCACGGCGTGTTCTGCGTGGACATGAAGGAGAACGCCGCCGGGGTGCCGATGGTCACCGAGATCAACGTCGGCCGCTTCTTCACCACCAGCAACTTCTTCGCGCACGCCGGGCTGAACATGCCCGACATGTACATCCAGCTCGGCCTCGGCAACGAGCTGCCCGAGCGGCCCGTGGTCTACAACCCGCTGCCCGACGACCTTTACTGGGTCCGCATGATCGACATGGGCTATCGCTTGGTCAAGGAAGGCGAATGGGCGTCGAAGCGGATCTGACCGGGCGGAAAGTGCTGGCCTTCGACTTCGACGGCACGCTGTTCCGGCTGCCGGTCGACTTCGGGGGCCTGCGCGCCGAGCTGGGACTGTCCGCTGAGGACAAGCTCGGCGAGCTGTTCCAGCGCTGGCTCGACGAAGGCGATACCGCCCGGCTCGACGTCGTGACGCGGTTCGAACGCGCCTCCGTGGCGCAGGGCGAATTCACCGACGGCGCGCGCGAACTGCTGGCGGAGCTGCCTTCGAGCTACCAGCTCGCGGTGGTGACGAGGAACTCACGGCTGTGCGTCGAGGACGCGCTGGGCAACCTCGCCAGGGGCCTGCACGTCATAGGGCGGGAGGACGTCCGCCGGCTCAAGCCGGATCCCGAGGGCGTGACCGCGGTGCTCCGGCACTTCGGCGCGGCTCCGGAGGAGGCGGTGCTCGTCGGCGACACCTTCCACGACGTGGAAGCCGCGCACGGCGCGGGCGTGCTCAGCGTGGTCGTGCGCAACGACTCGCTGAAGTTCCGTCCCGAGGGCGCGGACCATTACGTCGAGACGCTGCGTGAACTGCTGCCCGCACGCGCGGGCTGAAATCCCACGGTTGGTACCGTCGATAGTGGTCACCAGCCCCATTCGAGAAGGAAGTGCCGGGTAGACATGGCTGTGCAGGACAAGCTGAAGGAAGTCTTCATCGACGCTCTCCAGCTCGACGACGGGGTCGACGTCGAGAACCTGAAGTACCGCGACATCGAGGCGTGGGACTCGGTCGGGCACATGGCGCTCATCGCGGCGATCGAGGACGAGTTCGAGATCGAATTCGACACCGACCAGGTCATCGACATGAGCAGCTTCAAGGTGGCCGTGGACATGGTCAAGGAGCTGCAGGAGAAGGCGTGAGCACGTTCGAGGGCAAGGTCGCCCTGGTCACCGGTGGTACCAGGGGCATCGGCCTGGCCACCGTCCGCGCGCTCGCCGAGGCCGGGGCCACCGTGGTGCTCACCGGCCGCGACGAGACCGCCGCCAAGGAGGCCGCCGCTTCGGTGGGGCCGCAGGTCAGCGGACGCGCGCTCGACATCACGGACGCGAAAGCCGTCGCCGCACTGGTCAAGGAAGTGACCAAGGAGCACGGCAAGCTGGACGTCGCGGTCGCGAACGCCGGGATCATGGAGGGCGGCCTGCTCGGCATGATCCGCCCGGACGACGTCGACCGGACGCTGTCCACGAACGTCGCCGGCACGCTGCACACCGTGCAGGCGGCCGCGCGAGCCATGATGCGCAAGAAGACCGGCGCGATCGTGGTGCTGGCCTCGGTGGTCGGCGAATACGGCAGCGCGGGCCAGACGGTCTACGCGGCCTCGAAGGCGGCGGTCGCGAACATCGCGCGCTCGGCGGCGAAGGAGCTCGGCCGCTCCGGCATCCGGGTCAACGCGGTCGCCCCCGGCGTGATCGAAACCGCGCTGACCGAAAGCCTGAGCGAGGACGCCCGCGCCTCGAACGTCGCCAAGACCCCGCTCGGCCGTCTCGGCCAGGCCGCGGAGGTCGCGGCGGTGATCCGGTTCCTGGCGAGCGACGAGGCGTCGTTCGTGACCGGGCAGGTACTGGGGATCGACGGAGGCTTGGTGCTGTGACTCTGGTGGGTGCGGGTTCCCGGCTGATCGACGTGGCCGGGGGCCGCACGCTGGACGACGCGGAACTGTCCGCGGAGATCGGCCGGAAGACGGACGCGCTGGCCGCGCTGCCGGTGGGCGTCGTGTTCGCGCGGATGTCGGTCGACCTCGACAGCGTGCTGACCTACCTCGGCGCGTTCGAGGGCCGCCGGGCGATCGCGCTGATCGACCCGGCGTTGGACGCCGACGTGCTGACCGGGCTGGTCGAGCGGTTCCGTCCGGCCGCCGTGCTCGCCGCGTCCGGCGACGCTCCGTCCGGGTACACCACCCGCGGCACCGACTGGGTGCGCGACTCCGCCGACGGCGTCGAGCCGCATCCTGACCTGGCCGTACTGCTGCCGACCAGCGGATCCACCGGGAATCCGAAGCTCGTCCGGTTGTCTCGCGAAGGGCTGCTGGCCAACGCCGAAGCCGTCGCGCAGGTGCTGGAGATCGACGCGGACGAGGTCGCGCCGACCTGTCTGCCGCTGCATTACAGCTACGGCCTTTCGGTGCTGAATTCGCACCTTTTGCGCGGTGCGACTGTGGTTATCGAACCGTCTGGTGTTTTGGGTCGCGGATTCTGGGACGCGGTGAAGGAACACGGCGTGACTTCGCTGTCCGGCGTGCCCTATCACTACGAAATGCTGCGCCGGCTCAAGTTCGATCCGGCGAAGTATCCGACCCTGCGCACTCTCACCCAGGCGGGCGGGAAACTGCGGGACGAACTGGTCGCGGAATTCAACGACAAGATGCTCGCGGTCGGCGGCCGGATGTACGTCATGTACGGCCAGACCGAGGCGTCCCCGCGGATGACCACGGTGCCCGCGGAGCGGCTCGCGGACAAGATCGGCTCGGCCGGTCCGGCGCTGCCCGGCGGCGCGTTCGCCATCCGCCGCGACGACGGCGAGGAAACCACGCATCCCAAAATTGTCGGTGAGGTCCTTTACCGTGGACCCAACGTGATGATGGGTTATGCCGAGGACGAAGCCGGGCTGAGCGCGGGCGACGAATACGGCGGAACGCTGGCCACCGGGGATCTCGGGTATCTCGACGACGAGGGGTACCTGTACATCACCGGCAGGCTCAAGCGGATCGGCAAGGTGTTCGGCAACCGGGTCAGCCTGGACGACCTGGAGCAGGCCGTGCGCACGGCCGCGGTGGGCATCGACGTGGTGGCCGCGGTGGCGGCGGGCGACAAGGTCGTGCTGTTCGCCGAACTGCCCGAGGGCGACGGTGCGAAGGCGATCTGCAAGGACGCGTCCCGGGCGCTGGCGGAGCGGCTGCACCTGCACGCCAGCGGGTTCGACGTGCGTCCGATCGACACGGTGCCGCTGCTGGCCAGCGGCAAGATCGACTACCGGTCGCTGGAAGGACGGGTATGAGTGTGTTCACGCGCTCGCAGGCGGAGCGAGAGGCGGCGCTGCTTCCCGAGCTCGCGGAGCTGACCGCGCACCACCGGGCGAACTCCGCCGGGTACGAGCGCATCCTGTCCTCGCTCGGGTTCGCACCGGACGCGTCGTTCGCGACGATCGCCGACCTGCCGTGGCTGCCGGTGCGGATGTTCAAAACGCACGACCTGAAGTCCATTCCGGACGACGAGGTCTTCAAAACTCTGACGTCCTCGGGAACGACCGGGGCCGGCGCGTCGCGGATCTACCTGGACAAGGAAGCAGCGGCCGCGCAGACGAAGCAGCTCGGCGCCACCCTGCAGGAGGTGCTGGGCGGCGAGCGGCTGCCGATGCTGATGGTCGACACCATCGGCATCATCAAGAACCGCCGGTCGTTCTCCGCGCGCGGCGCGGGCGTGCTCGGCATGGCGAACTTCGGCCGCAAGCACACCTACGTGCTGGACGAGAACGACAAGCCGGACGTCGAGGCCGTGCGGAAGTTCCTCGCCGAGTACGGGGACCGGCCGTTCCTGATCTTCGGCTTCACCTTCATGGTGTGGCAGTACCTGTACGAGGTCGCCCGCGAGCACAAGCTCGACCTGTCGAACGGCATCCTCATCCACTCCGGCGGCTGGAAGAAGCTGATCGACCGCGCGGTCGACAACAGCGAGTTCCGCCGCCGGTTCGCCGAGGACACCGGGCTCACCCGGATCCACAACTACTACGGGATGATCGAGCAGATCGGCACCGTGTTCCTCGAAGGCCCGTCCGGGAACTCCTTGTACTGCCCCGATTTCGCCGACGTCGTGATCCGCGACCCGGAGACCTGGGAAGAGCAGCCGGTCGGCAAGCCGGGCGTCATCGAGGTGGTGAGCACGCTGCCGCGGTCGTACCCGGGACACGTGCTGCTCACCGAGGATCTGGGCGTCTACAACGGAATCGACGACGGCGACTGGCCGGGCAAGCACTTCTCGGTGCTCGGCAGGCTGCCGAAGGCCGAGGCCCGCGGGTGCTCGGACACGTTCACCGGAGCGGCCGCATGAGTGCGTTGGAACAGCGTTTTCCGCTGGGCGACTCGGTTTCGGCCGACGCGCTGCTGGACGAACTGCGCGAGGAACCGGCAGGCGGCAGGCTGACCGTCGGCGATCCGCGGGTGGTCGAGTTCGTCACCAAGTTCGCGCGCAAGCTGCTCGCTCCCGCGCTGGCACGCCGCTTCCCGGAGCTGGCCTCGCTGGGTTTCTTCCTGCGCAAGGGAGAACTCGCGAAATCACTGTCCACTTTGGAAACGAATGGTGATTCGCTGCGGTTCCCGCGCGGGCTCGTTTTCCACGTGCCGCCGGCCAATGTGGACACCATTTTCGTGTACTCATGGGCGCTGTCGGCGTTGGCGGGCAACAGCAACGTCGTGCGCGTGTCCTCGCGCTCGGCCGGTGCCGCCGAGGCCGTGCTGGAAGCGCTGAACGCGGCGCTCGAAGACGTGTCGCCGGAAACCGCGGCCGCCATCCGGGCCACCCAGCGCATGGTCACCTACGACCGCAGCGACGAGGTCAGCGGCGCGTTGTCGCTGGCCGCGGACCTGCGAGTGATCTGGGGCGGCGACGCTTCCGTGGCGGCGCTGCGGAAGTACCCGCTGGCCCCGCACGCGCGCGACCTCACGTTCCCGGACCGCTCGTCGTTCGCGATCGCTTCGGTGCGCGGCTGGCAGGAGGCCGCGCCGGAGCAGCGCCGGGCCGCCGCCGAGGGTTTCTACAACGACTCGTACTGGTTCGACCAGGCCGCCTGCTCGTCGCCGCGCGCGGTGTTCTGGGTCGGCGACGCGTCGGGCGCGCAGGCCGCCGGGAGTGAGTTCCGCGAGCTGCTCGCCCAGGTGCTGATGGCGAAACAGCACGTCACCGAGCCGGCGATGGCCGTGCAGAAGCGAGTGTCGGCGTACGGCGCGGCGGTCGACGGGCTGGTGTCGTCGATCCGCTTCGACGGCAACGCGCTGGCGACGCTCGAGCTGGCCGACGCCAAGGTGATGCCGCGCGAATGGCTGGGCGCGGGTACGTTCGCGAACGCCTCGGTGGCGTCGCTGGACGAATTGGTGCCGATCGTGGCGCGCAAAGACCAGACGGTGAGCCAGTTCGGGTTCACCCGCGAGGAACTGACCGGATTCGTGACGGCGCTCGCCGGACGCGGGGTGGACCGGGTCGTGCCCTTCGGGTCGGCCCTCACCTTCGCCGGGGTCTGGGACGGCTACGATCTGCTGTCCGAGTTCAGCCGGCTGGTCACGGTGCAGGCCTGAGGAGCTGAGAGGCAGTGACGACCGTTCGTACGCAGAGCCCGGGGGACGACGCCCCGTCCACTGAGGACGCCCCGACCACCGGAAAAGCCCGCAAGTCCACCAAGGCGCGGGTGCTCGACGTCGTGCGCTGGGTCGCCATCCTGTTGGTGATCGGCTTCGCGGCGAAGAGCCTGGCGTCCAACTGGGACGAGTTCTGGCGCACGCTGGACGACGTCGCCTGGCAGTCGTCGGTGCTCAGCCTCGTGGCGCTGATGGTGTCGATCCTCGTGTCCGTGTGGGGCTGGCAGATCCTGGTCGACCACCTCGGCGACAAACCGGTCGGCTACGCCCGCGGCGCGCAGATCTGCCTGGTCGGCTCGCTCGGGAAGTACGTCCCCGGTTCGGTGTGGGCGTACCTGCTGCAGATGGAGCTGGGCCGCAAGGCGGGCCTGGCCCGAGCCCGGATCTTCACCGGCTCGCTGATCCAGCTCGGCCTGGGCGTGGTGTCCGCGCTGGTCGTGTCGCTGCTGGCGGCCCCGGCGCTGTTCAGCAACAGCCCGCGCGCGATGTGGCTGTTCGTGCTGATCCCGGTCGGCCTCGCGCTGCTGCACCCGCGCATCCTGACCTGGGGCACGTCGCTTGTCCTGAAGATCCTGCGCCGCCCGCCACTGGCCGAACCGCTCGGCTGGGGCGTGGTGCTGAAGGCATTCGGCGCGTCCATGGGCGCCTGGGTGTTCCAGGGCGTGCACCTGTGGCTGCTGGCGAACTCGGTCGGCGCCCCCGGCTTCAACGGCCTGATCCTGTGCATCGGCGCGATGGCCGTCGCGATGACGGTCGGCACTTTCGCGTTCATCCTGCCCAGCGGTGTCGGTGTGCGCGAGGTAGCCCAAGTCGCGGTGTTGACGGCGAGCGGCTTGACCGTCGGCCAGGCGACAGCGTTCGCGGTGGCTTCGCGGGTGATGTTCACGGTAGCCGACCTGCTGACAGCCGGATTCGCAGCGCTGGCGGCTAAGGTGGCGGCTCGGCGTGCGGAGGCTGTTGACGCGGCCTGACTTTTAGCGCTTAGGAAAAGGGGCCGTCCGGATTCGGACGGCCCCTTTCTTGTGTTTCAGGGTGGGAATTCAGTGCCCGCGGATATGACGCGGAACGCGGTACCGGACAGCGGGAAACGCCATCATGAAAACAGCGGCAGGATTCCGAAAAATCCTGCCGCTGGAATCGGATAACCTCAGCGATTCACCTGATAAATAACCGCATCCTCATTACGGTAGACCTCTTTAAGGAACGGCAGCCCATCCAGCCCAATCAGCCCTTCATTCGCATACGCGGGCTTCGGCGGCGCCGCCGGGCGGCCCAGGATCACCCAGTGGACGTTGAGCCGCTCCACCGTGGCGCGGACTGCCGGGTTCGTTTCGTAGTCGCGGAAGTGCGCGGCGAGCAGCACCGCGTCCGATGGCGGGTTGGAGCCGTCGTCGTGGGCGGCGACGGTGCGGACACCGCTGAGCGCGTAGGTCCACGGCGTGCCGTCGTAGCGGTCGTTCATCGCCCATTGGCCGGGCTTCGCCAGCTTGCCCAGCTCGACCATCGCGCGTTCCTCGCCGGGCGTGATGTTCTGGTCGCGCGGGTCGGGGCTGTGGTAACCGCCCGCCACTATTTCGCTGTTGGTCCGGGTGTACAGGCCCTTCGTGACCCCTACGAACGCGAGCAGCACCACCGCGGCGAGCGCGGCCGGCGGCACGCGCGAGGGCAGCCGTTCCTTCAGCCATTCGTGCAGCGCCGCGACGCCGTGGCCCGCGATGAACGACAGCGGCACGATCGCCATCGTGATGAACCGGTACGGGTCGTCCCACCACGGCCGCGACAGGGCCATGACCAGTGGCGAGTCCGAGGACGCCACCGCCATGTAGAACAGGCCGGTGATCAGCGCGGTCAGCCCGATCCAGCGCAGGCCGCCGAGCCTGCGGAAGAAAATAAAACCGACGAACAGCGCGGCCGACAGCCAGATCTGCGGGTGCGGTTCGAAGTGCTGGAACCCGAGCAGCGCGCCGAGCGCCGTCGTCGCCCGCCATTCGCTCGGCCAGCCGAGGTAGCCCCAGCTGCTCGCCTGCCCCAGAGCGCCGAAGAGCTGCATCGACGCCACGAGCACCGACACCGCCGCGATCGGCAGCAGCGCCAGCAGGTCCTTGCCGATCGAACGCCAGCGCTCGATCCAGCGTTGCACCAGCAGCGGCCCGGCGAACAGGATCGCGCCGAACAACGCGGACGAGTGGACGCACAGCAGGCCGATCGCCCCGAGCATCAGCACGAAACCGGTGTCCAGCGCGACCCGGTCGAGGTAGCGCCGCAGCACCACGGCGGCCAGCGGGGTGAGCGCGATGCCCACCAGGAACGGGAACAGCGGCCCGCGGTTCATCGACTCGTACAGGCCCATCACCGGCGCGGCCGACGCGAGCGCGACAGCGCCGGCCAACACGGCGCGGCCGCGGAACGCCCGCACCATCACCGCGAGCGAAAGCGCCAGCAAGCCCGGCAGCAGCGCGGTGTTCACGTCGAGGGTCAGCGGGATCGAACCGCCGCTGAGCGTGTACTGCACGGAGGCGAGCAGGTGGTAGGCGTTGGGGTAGAAGGGCGGTGAACCGTCGCCGTACCAGTTCAGCTTGCTCATGCCGAAGAGGCTGCCGTCGCCGCTTTCGGCGATGTAGCGGATGCCGTTGGCCGCGTACGGCGCGTCGCCGCCCTGGGCGATCGCGCCGAGGTGGCCCATTCCGTGCACCGCGGTGTAGAACCCGATCGCGGTCGCGAGGACGACACACGCGCCGACCGCCCAGTTCGCCCGCGGCTCCCAGGCCCGCGGTTCCGGCTCGTGCGGCCACCGGCGAACGGTCAGCCGCCGGAGTCCGAACGCGACAGCCGCGAAGATCACCGTGGTCAGTGCCAAGGTCCAGGCGTTGAAGGGCAGCCCGATCGCCGCCGTCCAGGGACCCGCGAGGCCGGCGATGGCGTAGCTCAGCAGCGGCGTCAGACCGGCCAGCAGCCAGCCGCGCAGACCGGCGGCGACACCGGTGATGAGCCCGGGAATTCCGAGCACGAGCAGACAGCAGGCAATGCTGACTGCCACGGACAGCAGGGTGGGTTCGCTCGGCACAGTCTTCCTCAGGTCACGGGACATCCGCCGGCCCCCGCCGTGGCGGATTGGAATCAAGCCCCAGACTAGCGGTCACCCATATACACCCGAACGGCTGATGTCGGCGGAGCGCGGCCGCGCGCTTGACTGGAACTGGTGAGGAGCGGTCCGCCAGGGGTCGGCCGGACGGGTGAGGGGCGCGGGAGGCTGGGGGCGCGTGGTTTTCGCGGTCGTGGGGGGATGGCTGGCGCTGGCCGCGCTGGTCGTCGCCGCTTGGCGGCGGATCGGACACGACCGGCGGTGGCGCGTCGGAGTTCTTCTTCTCGTTCTCGCGTTTTCGCTCTTGCACCAGCTGTTGTTCGCCACTGCCACTGAAGACGCGTACGTCAGTTTCCGGTACGCGCAGAACATCGCTGACGGTATTGGGCCGGTTTTCAACACTGGCGATCGCAGCGAGACGTATGCGAATTTTCTCTGGCTCGTGGTCATCGCATTGCCGCGCGGCGCATTCGGCGCGGAAGTGCCGTCCGCGGCCGTCGTATTGAGCGGCGCGGCCGCGTTGGGATGCGTGGTGCTGGCGTATTTCCTCGCCAATCGCATTGCCGCGCTCGCGTTGCCGGACGGGGTCGAGCCTCGGCGAGCGGCCGGGGTCGCGGCGGCGTTGCTGACCGCGGGGGCGAACGGGCTCGCGGTGTACGGGCTTTCGGGCACTGAGCTGCCGATGTTCGCGTTGCTCGTGCTCTGTGTCTCGTACGCGCTGGTGGCGGGCCGTCCGTTGGTCGCCGGGGTGCTCGTGGCCAGTGCGGTGATGACGCGGCCGGAAGGGCTCGTGCTCGCTGTCGTCGGCACGGGGTGGCTCGTTTTCGCGGCTGCGCGCGGGCGGCACACCTGGTGGGCGCCGGTCGGTTTTGTGCTGGGCGCGCTGGTGTTCCTGGCTCCGTGGACGGCTTGGCGCGTGACTTACTACGACCGTTTCGTGCCCGACGCGAGCCTGCCGCCCGGCCCCGATTGGTCGTACCTTGGCGGCTTCGCCTTGGCGCACTTGGGTTTTCTCGTCCCGGCCGTGGTCGTGGCGGGATTGGTGGCGAACCGGGGACGCGCGGCCGAAGCCCGGCCCGCGTTGTGGCTGCTGCTGGCGCTCGCCGTCGCGCACACCGCGTTCGTGGTGCTCTTCGAGGAGGATCCGGGGCTTTCGTGGCGGCTGCTCGTCCCGGTACCGCCGTTGCTGGCGGTCGCCGCCGTGGCCGGATGCGGCGTGCTCACCTCGGTGCCGAGGCCGCGTGCGGCGTCCCGGGCAGTTCCGGCGGCCACCGCGGCGCTCACCGGGGTCGCGGTGGCGGTCTCCGTGCTCAGCCCCGAGGTGCTGGAGCGCGTGCAGGCCTGGAGCACACAGGGGGCGCAGCTGGCCGAGGTCGGCGACTGGCTCGCTCGCTACCTGCCGCCGGGGTCCGTCGTGAGCGCCGGATCGCCGGGATTGCTCGCGAGCCGCGCCGGTTCGCAGGTGCTGGTGGTCGGGCTGGACGCGGAACGGTCGACGCTCGCCGTGCCCGGCCGTTCGGGGTACGCCAGCCGCCAGGATTGTGCCGACGACCTGCCCGCCTGGTACCGCGTCGCGACCTTCCGGCGCACCGGGACGCCGTTCTGGATCTCGGTCTACCCGCGCGCCGACGACGCGAGCCGGCTCGTCGACGAGCTCGACCGCGCCCCGGACTTCCACTACGTGTCCTGCCCCTGAAGTGTGGCGGAGCCGACCCGCGCGACCTACCGGCGGGAAACCTACGGTCCCGTAGCCTTGGCGCATGGCTGACTTCGTGTACCCGCCCGTCCTGGTTGCCGCGCGGCTGATGTTCCGGCTGCTCGACAACCGCCTCCGGGTGACCGGGGCCGAGCACGTGCCCGCCCGCGGCGGTGCGGTGCTCGCCTGCACGCACGTCAGCTACCTGGACTTCATCTACTGCGGCCTCGGCGCCCGTCCGGCCAAGCGGCTGGTGCGGTTCATGGCCAAGCAGGAGATCTTCGGCAACCCGGTCGCCGGTCCGCTGATGCGCGGCATGCACCACATCCCGGTGGACCGCGCCGCCGGGCAGGCGTCCTACGACGAGGCGGTGGCGCGGCTGCGCGCGGGCGAGGTCGTCGGCGTCTTCCCGGAGGCCACGATCAGCCGCTCGTTCACCGTGAAGGACATCAAAACCGGCGCGGTCCGGATGGCCGCCGAGGCGGGTGTCCCAGTGATCCCGATGGCGCTGTGGGGCACGCAGCGGCTGTGGACGAAGGGGCGCCCGAAGGACCTCACCCACCGGCACGTGCCGATTTCGGTGGTGATCGGCGAGCCGATGAGCCCCGGCCCGGACGACTCGTGCGAGGCGCTGACGACGGACCTGCGTGCCCGGATGTCGGAGCTGCTGGAGAAGGCGCAGGCGGAGTACCCGGAGGCCCCGGAGAGCGACGCCGAGCGCTGGTGGATGCCCGCGCACCTCGGCGGCAGTGCTCCGACGCCGGAGGAAGCTGCGGCGCTCGACCGCCGAGCCTGAGCACCGCTCGCGCTCCGACGCTCTGTGCATCCTCCAGACGTCCGTGAAGGGCTCCTTGAGGGAATCTGATTCCCTCAAGGTGCCCTTCACGGAC